>JACNKV010000078.1 GCA_014381855.1 Fidelibacterota bacterium
GGACGGTAAATACCAAACCTGCAATTGCGTGGTTAAAAAAACGAAATGTTCACGGGATTATAACCGACTATCCTAATTATACAACATTTCCTTGAACATTGCGTTAATGCATTCGTAAAACTTGATAGGAACAATACTTTTTTTCAAAAAGACAAAGTGGGGATTAAATATGTTAAATGACAAACTGGCGTGGTTACTTGAAAAACAAGCTGATCGCATGACTCGGGATTGGGTCACTATGCTCAAAGCCAATGCAAACACAGCATCTTATCATAAACTCAAAGATGAATCGCTTGTCCAGCGCATACACGAGGTATACGAGAAACTGAGCTTGTGGATGGAATGGGAGGTTTCATCTCGTGATCTAGCCAGATATTTTATGATGATCGGTGAAGAACGAAAAATGCAGGGCATATCCCTCCCGGAAGTGGTGTATGCGGTCATCCTTGCACGAAGAAATCTCTGCGATCATTTGTTTGAAGAAGTCATCACCATGAATGCCTTGGATATGCAGCGTCTGATTGAATTTAATCGAAGAGTAATTTATTTTTTTGATAAAGCGGTATACTTTGTCATGATGGGGTACGAGCATTTTCAAGGAGAAAAAGAAAAAGAGGAAGGTTGGCTGGATGGGGTGCTCCACGCTTTCTCTGTCGGGACAAACCCAAGAGGAGAGGACAGATAAAAACGCCCGGAACGGTTGTTAGTTAGGTAAAATATTCCTGAATAGGCTGCACGACAACCGTTTGATTTAAGCGAATCGCCCGAATAGCAACTTCTGCACCGGAGAGGGTTGTGATCGCCATTATTCCTTTTTGGATACAATTTCGCCCGATGGATTCTTCATCATAACGGGATTGCTTTCCAAGTGGCGTATTGATCACCAGTTGAATATCATCATTTTTGATCCCGTCTACCACATTCGGACGCCCTTCGCCGACTTTAAAAATGGATTGTGTGGGAATACCGTTACGATTTAGCTCACGTGCAGTCCCTGCTGTCGCGACAATGTTAAAACCCATTTCAAACAGATCACGAGCGACGGGAATGACATCCATTTTATCACAATCGTTGACCGATATAAATACACACCCATCTTTTGGGAAGTAATTGCCGGCACTTATCGTGGCTCGTCGGAACGAATCTCCAAATGTCGGAGAAAGCCCCATTACTTCCCCCGTGGATTTCATTTCCGGACTTAAGAAGATAGATTCTTCAGGAAACTTGTTGAACGGCAATACGGCTTCTTTTACCGCAATATGATTGATCTCATCCCACGCCCTCAATTCCATAGATTTTAATTTTTCTCCGACAGCCAGTTTCACCGCAATTCTCGCCAGAGGGACATTGGTAGCCTTGCTTACGAAAGGAATTGTTCGGCTGGCTCTTGGGTTTACTTCCAGCACATATACTCGTTTATCCTTGTAAGCAAACTGCAAGTTAATGAGTCCCTTAACATTCAATTCAAATGCAAGGGATTTCGTAACGCGGTTAATTTCTTCCATTGTCGCGATGGTTATTCGATATGGCGGCAAGACGCAAGCGGAGTCGCCGGAATGGATTCCCGCTTCTTCAATATGTTGTAAGATTGCTCCGATATGAACCGTTTCTCCATCGCAGAGTGCATCTACGTCAAATTCGAAGGCATCTTCAAGGAATTCATCAATCAGAATCGGGTGCCCTTCTGTCACATCTGCAGATCGAGCTATGTAGTCAATCAGCTGCTCTTTTGAATAAACGATTTCCATTGCCCGACCGCCCAACACATAACTAGGACGAGCCAATACCGGAAAACCAATATGTTCAGCCACATTAACGACCTCGTCCAGAGTCCTTCCAGTGCCATACTTCGGACAGGTCACGTTTAGCTTATCTAAAATCCTGCCAAATTTTTCTCTATCTTCCGCCAAGTCAATATCCTCCGGCGATGTACCGACAATAGGCACTCCGGCCCTGGACAAATCATTGGCGATTTTTAGGGGTGTCTGACCGCCAAACTGTACCACGACACCATCCGGATTTTCAAATTCCACGATATTGAGTATATCTTCAAACGTAATTGGTTCAAAATAAAGACGATCTACCAGATCAAAGTCCGTGCTTACCGTTTCCGGGTTACAATTCACCATTATGGTTTTATAACCAAGATCTTGCAACCCAAAAACCGCCTGGACACAACAGTAATCAAACTCAATCCCCTGTCCGATGCGATTGGGACCTCCCCCAAGGATCATTACCTTTTTACCTTCGAGCGGAGTGACCTCATTTTCTTCATCGTAAGTGGAATAACAATAGGGTGTCTTTGCTTCAAATTCAGCAGCACACGTGTCCACAACCTTGTAGGAAGGACATATCCCCTCTGCTTTCCGTTTGTTACGTACGTCTATTTCTGTTACTCCGAACATCCGTCCAATTTGCTTATCAGAAAACCCATTTTGTTTTAATTCACGTAGAGACGTATTATAATGCGACCCAACATTATTTTGTAATTCTACGATTTTTTCTATTTGGCGTAAAAACCACGGATCTATTTTTGTTATGTTATAAACATCTTCTACCGACTGTCCTTCCAAAAAGGCTTGACGTACTTTTAGCAATCGAAAAGCTGTAGCATATCGTAAAGTGGACATGTCCAACGATCGTGCTCTGCTGACATTCACGTCCCCCCCAGCCGGTGGTTTTGGTTCCAGCCCATCCAATCCAACTTCCAGCGATCGAAAAGCTTTTTGCAAACTTTCCCTGAACGTTCGACCAATAGACATTACTTCACCCACGCTCTGCATCTGTACACCTAAATGTCCGGATGCCGAAGGAAATTTCTCAAAATCAAATCGTGGAATTTTTGTCACAATGTAATCGATGGTCGGCTCAAAGGCTGCCAACGTCTTTCCGGTGATATCGTTGGGAAGCTCATCCAGCGTATAACCTACAGCTAATTTGGCTGCAACTTTTGCAATTGGGAACCCGGTAGCCTTGCTAGCGAGAGCAGATGAACGGCTTACCCGTGGATTCATCTCAATGATGATCATACAGCCATTTTCCGGATTGACTGCAAACTGTACATTGGAGCCGCCTGTTTCCACACCAATAGTACGCAGGCAAAGGATTGCCCAGTTGCGCATCTGCTGGTATTCTTTATCGGTGAGGGTCATGGCGGGAACCACGGTCACTGAATCCCCAGTGTGTACACCCATAGGATCTATATTTTCGATAGAACATACAATAATAGCGTTGTCTGCTTTATCACGTATCACCTCCAGCTCGAATTCCTTCCAACCGAGTAGCGACTCTTCCACCAGCACCTCAGTGATAGGACTGGCGTGAAGTCCGTTTTCCAGTAATTCCTGAAATTCTTCGTGGTTGTATGCGACAGACCCGCCGCTGCCGCCCAAGGTAAAGGATGGGCGAATAATTGTGGGGAAGTTCATGTTCTCCATTAATTCTTCTGCTTCTTGCCAAGAATGTACAAATCCGCCTTGGGCTGTGTTGATGCCTACACAATCCATAGCTTCCTTAAATTTTTCCCTGTCTTCGGCTTTATTAATGGCATCCACTTGTGCACCAATCAGCTTTACGCCGTATTTATCCAATAGTCCCTGATTGTGAAGTTCCATGGTTAGATTCAAAGCAGTCTGACCACCCACTGTTGGAAGGATGGCGTCGGGGCGTTCCTTCTCAATAATGGCTGTAATATATTCTACAGTAAGGGGTTCAATGTAGGTAACATCCGCCAAATCCGGATCTGTCATGATGGTCGCAGGATTAGAATTCACCAAGACAACCCGATAGCCTTCTTCTTTAAGTGCTTGGGTAGCCTGAGTACCGGAATAGTCAAATTCACAAGCTTGACCGATGACGATAGGACCGGCGCCGATAATCAAAATTGAGTGTATATCTGTTCTTTTAGGCATTCATCAAATGAAGAAAATGTTGAAATAGATATCGGCTGTCATGAGGACCCGGACTTGATTCCGGATGGTATTGAACCGAAAAGGCAGGAATGTCTGTACATCGGATCCCCTCCAGCGTGTTGTCATTCAGATTTAGATGTGTCGGAATTATATTATTAGGTAAATGATCTAAATCTACAGAAAAACCATGATTCTGGCTGGTAATTTCAACAGAACCTGTTTCAAGATTTTTTACAGGATGATTGATGCCTCGATGCCCGAATTTTAATTTAAATGTTTTTGCGCCTAATGCCAGTGATAATATCTGATGACCAAGACAAATCCCAAACACTGGTTTTTCCCCTATAATTTTACACACCATATCGATGCTGTAAGTTACCGCCGCCGGATCTCCGGGACCATTGCTTAAGAACACACCATCCGGGTTGAAAGCAAGTATCTCTTTCGATGAAGTATTAGCAGGAAAAACCTTTAGATTACATCCATGAGATTCCAACAAACGCAGAATATTTGTTTTAACACCATAATCAATGACAGCCACATTATATTTTCCTCTGTTTTCTCTGGATCTGGAATAGGGCTTTTTGGTGGTAACCTTCATCGCAAGATCTAACCCGTGCATAGAGGGTGTGTTCGCTAATTTATTTTTGAGGGATTTTAAGTCGGAATCTACAGTAGATATAATTCCGTTCATGGCACCTTGATTACGAATCTTTCGTGTAAGAGCCCGCGTATCGACTCCCCGAATTCCAACGATGTTCTGCTCCCGTAAATAATTACCGATAGATTGTGTGGAACGCCAGTTAGATGGAATTTCCATTTCTTCTTTAATGACAAATCCGGCGACTTGGATCCGGCTTGATTCAATATCATCACCGTTTACACCCGTGTTTCCAATATGGGGAGAGGTCATGGTAACAATCTGTTTACAGTAAGAAGGATCTGTGAGGATTTCCTGATAACCGGTCATTCCGGTATTAAAGCATACCTCTCCGGTCGTTTCTCCCTCTGCCCCAAAAGAAAACCCCCTGAAGACTTGACCATCGTCTAAAAATAATATCGCAGATTTATCCATATCAAATAAATTCAATCAATGTTTAAAACAACGGGTTCCGGTAAAAAGCATAGCAATATTATGTTCGTTACACGCATCAATGACTTCTTGGTCTCGTATCGAACCCCCGGGTTGAATAACTGTGGTGATTCCGGTGTCACTAATAACATCAATACTATCCCGGAAGGGAAAGAAAGCGTCGGAGGCCAAAACCCCTCCCATTACTTTTTCACCGCCTTTTATTAACGCCATATTGACGGCATCAACACGACTGACTTGTCCGACACCCAGACCAATAGTGGTATTGTTTTTTGCTATTAAAATCCCGTTTGATTTTGCGTGACGGAGTACTTTCCATGCAAACAGAGCCGTTTCAATATCGTATTTCGTAGGAGTCACCCTCGTTACAGTTTTTAGGTCTTCATGTGTCAATATTTTTAAGTCGGTCTCCTGGACAAGCAATCCGCCATCTACGTATCGATATTCTGTTTTTGGGCTGCGGTTTCCAAAGTCACCGATTTCCAGAACACGTAAATTTTTTTTCTTTTTAAAGATATCCAACGCTTCCGGTTCAAAGTTTGGAGCTAAAACAATCTCGACAAATACTTTTCCTATTTCTTCCGCAATTTCTTTCGTACACGTGCGATTAAATGCAATAATTCCGCCGAACGCAGACAATGAATCCGCATTGAATGCGCGGGTGTATACATCTAATAGATCATCACCGATTGCAACCCCGCAAGGGTTAGAGTGCTTAACCACCACACATGCCGGTTCATTAAATTCACGTACGCAAGCTAAAGCACCATCTGCATCCATGATATTGTTGTAAGAGAGTTTCTTTCTCTGGTGGATTTTTGCATTCAAAATATTGGGTTCGTTATTCCCGGGAATTTTATAGGACGCGGCAGACTGATGGGGATTCTCACCATAGCGCATAGTGGAATGTTTGGTGAAGGTGAGCGAAAAATCCTCCGACAACTTTTCTTCCTTCAAATAATTATGAATAATGGTATCGTACTGTGCTGTATGACCAAAAGCTTTTGCGGAAAGTTGTTTTCGTGTTTCAAACGAAAGTTCTGAATTTGTTTCCAACTCATTTGTAATACTCGAGTAGTCTGCAGGATCTACCACAGAACAAACCCACCCAACATTTTTTGCTGCAGAACGGATCATTGTTGGACCGCCAATATCCACGTTTTCCAGTGCCAACGCAAAATTACAATCCTCTCGAGAAGTGGTTTCAGAGAACGGGTAAAGATTACAAACCACAAGGTCAATCCATTTGATATTGTTCGCCTCTGCATCATCAGCATGTTTGTCTCGAAGACCGAGAATACCCCCCTCTACCATTGGGTTTATGGTTTTTATACGACCATCCATAATTTCAGGAAACTGGGTGTAATCGCTCACGTCGGTGACAGGAATATTTGCATCTCGCAGCGCTTTCGCGGTACCTCCGGTGGATAAAATTTCAACACCAAAACCACTTAAAGATTGGGCGAAATCCACTATGTTTGTTTTGTCAAAGACGGAAAGAAGGGCACGTTTTATTTTTATTGGTTCTTGATTTAAGGTTGGATTATTAATCATGTGTTTATGTGTTTGAGTATTTAAGTGCCTGCCCGTCCGGCAGGCGGACCTGCCGGTTTCTTGGCAGGTTAAAGTGTTAAGGTGAATTGCTCGTAGTGAAATATGAAAATGTTTACATTTAAACACATTCAAATTTTTTAATTGCTTCAATAAAGGCTTCGCCTTCTAATTTTTGGACCTTTGCTTTTAATGTATCCACAGTATCATTCCGGTCAACTCTGCATTTTTTCTGAATCAGAATGGGACCGCCGTCCACTTCTTCTGTGACAAAATGAATCGTACATCCTGTTTCATAATCGCCATTTTTTAGTACTTCTTCATGGACATTGGCATCCATTCCGCCGGCATATTTTGGCAAAAGAGATGGGTGGACATTCAAAATTCTATCCTGCCACTCCCGACAGAATTCCGCAGATAAGATACGCATAAAGCCGATAAGCAGTACAAGATCAACTTTGTGTTTTTTCAAAACTGCTGTCGCTTCTTTATCAAATTCTTCCCGAGTTTTTCCTTTGTGTGAAATGAAATAGGAGGGCAAATTATAGTTTTTGACTCGCTCCAAAATATAAGCTTTCTCCCGATTGGAAATGACGACAGATATTTCTACCTCCAATTCACCATGATTGATGGCATTTAGAATTGCCTGTAAGTCCGTACCTTTGGTAGAGCCTAAAATTCCGAGTTTCATTGTCGGAGCGATTTCATGTGATCGATTCGTTTTTGAATCAATTCATCTGTTCCAATGTCCGTTCGATGAAATAAAGGACCCTTCACAGCAGAGACTTCATTTTCTGCAACTTTTTCCGCTTCTGTAATTGAATCAGCTATTCCAACAACGGCAACCGTTCGACTTCCCGCCTCTACTAATTGTCCATCTTGGATGTCTACGGAAGCATAAAACAGCCTGTTGGGGTTTTCAATTTTGGATACATCAATCGGTTCACCTTTTATAGGGTTATCAGGGTAACCCTCAGGAACGGCATATTTACAGACGGTGGCTTTGTTTTTGAACTGAACATCAATCTGATCGAGCGCTCCATCGGTAATTCCCTGACAGATATCGATAAAGTCAGAATCTAAGAGTGGTAAAACATTCATAGCTTCCGGGTCACCGAACCGAGCGTTGTATTCAATGAGTTTTACACCATCAGCGGTAGCCATAAAACCGCCGTAAAGAATACCTTTGTACCCCTCCCCGAATTTTTCTTTCAATGCTTTTGCTGTAGCAATATTGATGGCATGGGAATGAGAAATATCCTCAACCGTTAAAAATGGGAGTGAGTGGTTTGCGTCGGAATAGGTACCCATACCGCCAGTGTTGGGACCCGTATCGCCCTCGTACGCTCGTTTATGATCCTGTACAGCAGGCATATGAATAAGATGTTCCCCATCGCAGAAACTCATAAGAGAAAATTCTTGTCCGATAAGTTTTTCTTCGATCACAAATTCACCGCCCTTAGCCATCAGTTCCAGGCAATAAGCGATCGCATCATCGTGAGAATGCAAGTGATCACCAGCCACCTTCACTCCTTTTCCACCGGCAAGGCCATCATATTTTACCACAAAATTTTTGCCTAATTCATTTAGAAAATCTGTAACGCCATCCAAGGATAAAAATGTGCGATATTTTGGACTCCCCGGAATCATATAGTCAGACTGTAAATTCCTGGTAAATGCTTTGGATGTCTCGATTTGAGCCAGATCTTTTTTTGGACCGATGACTTTAACTCCGGCTTTCCAAAGAGCATCAGCAATACCATTCGCTAATGGATTTTCCGGTCCGACGATGGCGAGAGTTGCATTCACTTCATTTGCATAGCTTACTACAAATTCGGAATCGTTAAAATTCCCAATAAAGATTTCATCACAGAGCTCGGCTATTCCCGGGTTCGTGTTTGATGCAAGGCAGAAAATGTTTTTTTGTTGGGGAGAACGGTACAGGGCTCGAACGATGGCATGTTCCCGCGCCCCTGCGCCAATAACTAATATTTTCACTGACGATTAACTTTCATTATTAATGACCGCATATAATTTGGAAGATATTGAAAACGTGTTTACACGTGTCTGATAAAAACGATGAATGCGATGAAAATTGTTATTATTAAATTTTAAGTCGCTCATGATTCCGCTGTGTCTCTAATCCGTTCATTATATCTTTATTAATATTGCCGACAGGATACACACCATCCAGGCAAGCCAAACAGGGGCGATCAATATTATGGTCTCCCTTTCGCGTAACTGCCTCAACTAATTCTGCAATATTCTGATAAAACAAAATATCTACGTTCATCTCTTTTCTAATATCCTCTATATTCATATTTGATGCAATCAGTTCACATCGTGTCGGCATATCAACGCCATAGAAACAAGGTGATTTAACAGGTGGGCACGCAGAGACAAAATACACTTCTTTCGCACCGAAGTCCCGAACCATTTTTACAATCTCCTTACTTGTATTACCTCGCACAATGCTGTCATCAACGATCATCACCTTTTTATTTCGTATCTCAAGTTCCTGCGGGACCAGTTTATATTTAACTGATTTTTTTCTCTGCAGCTGCCCGGGCATAATAAAGGTTCGCCCAATAAACGGATTTTTATATAACCCCTCCGAATAACGAATGCCCAGCTCAAATGCCATAGAAAGAGCGGAAGTATTGGCAGTGGAAGGGGCTGGAATAACAATATCCGGCAAAATATCAGGATAGGTTTCTTTCCATCGTCTTGCCAGGTTTTGTCCCATCCTCAGTCGGGCACGATATACACTAATTTTATTCATTGTTGTATCCGGGCGGGCAAAATATACGTATTCAAAAATGCACGGGGAAAATTGGTTTTCTGTTAATCTTCGGGAAAAACAATTCCCTTCCAGATCAATATAAACGACTTCTCCGGGATGAATATCACCATCTAAATCATAACCAAGGGAGTAAAACATCGTGGTTTCTGATGAAAAAATATAATCATCAGAACCATCTTCGTTTCTACGGATGCCTCTTGCCAGCGGACGAATACCGTGAGGATCCCGAAAGACAACCATTCCTTTTCCGCTTATGATTGCAACAACAGAATATGCACCGCTTACACGACTGAAGGTAGATTGTACCGCCGAGCAGATTAAATCAAAAAAATCACTATCCGGATTTGTGAGGGTAGCTTTATCAAGTGCATGTGCAAAAACATGAAGAACAACTTCGATATCAACTGACGCATTAAGATGTCTTCGGTCTTTTTGCCAAAGCTCTTTCACCAAATCAGGATAATTAACAATGTTACCATTATGAGCCATTGCGATCCCATACGGAGCTGCAGTCCAGATAGGCTGTGCGTCTTCGATCCCAAATCCGCCTACGGTTGGATATCGGCTGTGACCAATCCCAAGGTTCCCTTGAAGTCTTGCCATGTTCTGTTCGTCAAAAATATCGCGGACAAGCCCTGCCCCCTTTTTAATATGAAATTTTCTTTGTGTATTTTTTGTATATGTAAGAATTCCTGCAGCATCCTGTCCTCTGTGCTGAAGATGAATGAGACTATCATAGATTTCTGCTGCGACGGGTTTATGAGAGTAGATTCCGACGATACCACACATGTTATAATGTCTCCACGAGTTTATCTGCTATTCCGGTATAGTTAACGGGATTCAGAGAGAGAAGAATGTCCTTGTCGGATTTTGAAATAGAAAGAGAGGAAATAAATTTCTTCAATATATTTGCATCTATTTTTTGTCCTCGAGTAATGGATTTTAATTGTTCATATGCATCTGTTTTACCACGTTTTCGCAAGAGTGTTTGCAATGCTTCGGAAAGAACTTCCCAGTGTTGGTTTAGTTCATATTCTGTTTTCTTCTTATTGATGGTAATTCTGGAAAGTCCCTTCTGGATGTTTTGCACAGCGAGAAACGCATGCCCCAAAACAACTCCTTGGTTTCGTAGGACAGTGCTGTCGGAAATGTCTCTCTGCATCCTGGACACGGGTAATTTGGTTGCTAAGTGATTTAAGAGGGAGGTGGCAATCCCAAGATTACCCTCCGCATTTTCGAATTGAATAGGGTTGATCTTATGTGGCATGGTTGAAGACCCAACCTCACCCTTCACTTTCTTCTGACTCAGAATACCACGGCTGATATATGACCACATATCCCGACATAGATCGATGAGAATAGTGTCCACGCGCACAATCTGATGATAACTTTCAGCTAATGAATCATGGGGTTCAATTTGGGTGGTAATTAGATTGGGCTCAAGCCCGATAGATTTAATAAACTGTTTGGCAAAATGTAACCAGTCTACTTCCGGATAAGCGACTGTGTGTGCAGACCAAGTTCCTGTAGCCCCGCCAAACTTTCCTAATAAACGAATGGATTTGATCGGATCAATTTGACGGTCCAGCCGTCCACAAAACACAGCCAATTCTTTTCCAAATGTGGTGGGCGTGGCTGGTTGTCCGTGGGTGAGCGCAAGCATGGATGTATTTTTATATTTCCGCGCGAGTTTCTTCAAGTCTGTATTTAACGATTGAAGTGCAGGTAAGTAAATCTTTTTCAGTCCATCATTCCACATTAGAGAATAAGACAAATTGTTCACATCTTCAGAAGTCAAAGCAAAATGGACCCACGGATGTAAGGATTTTTTTACCTTACCTTGAATGTAATACTCAACAGCTTTCACATCGTGATTTGTCGTGACTTCAATCTCTTTGATTTCTTCGGCATCGGCAACATCGAAAATTTCATAAATATTTCGGAGGTGAGTTTGTTCATCCTTGGAGAACAAGGGAAGCTCTTTAATACCCTTTTCATTCCCCAATGCGATAAGATATTCGATCTCAACTTTCAGGCGATATCGCATGAGGGCCATTTCAGAAAAATAGACGGATAAATCCTTTACACTATTACCATAGCGCCCGTCCAGCGGTGAGATTGTGTTTAACTGATCAGACACCGAAAATTCTTTTAACTGCCAACGCACAATTGCCAGGATCAATTACGGTGAGCACCGGCGTGTTGCTTGGCATTTGAAGGGTGGAATGAATATTCACTAACATATCTGTTTTATCCGAGAATGGTGGACACCCAAGAGTCGGGAATTCAGAATTAGCGGCCACAAATCCGGAAAGGGCATTAGACCGACCGGCGATGGTGACATACACAATATCCTTTCCTTCTTTGTTGGTATTAAGAATCTCTAATACTTCAAGCGGTTGCTTGTGTGCAGACGCAGCATGCTGTTCCCAGGCGATGCCGTATTCATCCAGCTTGTCGGTTATTTTCTTTGCGTGGGGTTTGTCCGATGTGGAACCCATGATGATTATCGCTTTCATAAATTTCCTTTTATAACCACAGCGTCCACTGAGAAAATACTCAGTGTCTTGTGGTTTAAATAATTCCTTTCAAATTTTCATTAATTCTTTCTTGAACCGACTTACTCGAGTCAGGAAATGGAAACAATCCACCCGTAATAGTTTCATATAAATAGATGTAACGACTCGATAGTTCGGTTACCAATTCTTCCGGTGCATCCGGCAGTGTTTCATCATTATATGGATCACAATTATTTACAAACCAGAGACGTAAAAACTCTTTATCAATATTTTGGGGTTCCTGTCCGGCTGCCATTCGCTCATCGTATGTTTTGGCAATCCAATATCGACTTGAATCCGGCGTATGGATTTCATCAATGAGTACAATGTTTCCATCAACATCGCGTCCCATTTCATATTTTGTGTCCACTAGAACTAATCCATGTTCAGCCGCTTTCTTTTGGCCAAAAGCAAAAAGTTCAAGTGCTTTCTGACTGCAATATTCCCAGTCTTTTTGTGTCATCCATCTTTCGTGTACAATTTCGTCTGGCGAGATAGGACGGTCATGATATTCTTCCTTTGTTGTGGGCGTGAGCATATTAGTTTCAAGCTTTTGGTTCTTCACCAGCCCCCCTGGTAATACATTCCCGCAGTATTCTCGGTCACCCTTATTGTATACCGTCCAAAGCGATGTGTTTGTGCTGCCGGTGATATATCCACGAACCACAAATTCAATGAGAAATACTTCACATTTTTTTGCCAATGTTACATTAGGATCAGGAACGGAAATCACATGATTTGGAACAATATGTTTCGTCTGTTCAAACCACCATGCGCTGGTTAGATTTAACACTTGACCCTTAAAAGGAATGGATGCCAAAACACGATCAAATGCACTTTGTCTGTCCGTGGTGATCAGTGCGATCTTATCGCCTAAATTGTATTGATCCCGTATTTTTCCTGTCCGCCGGTTGGCGGATGATATGTCCGGCAAATCCGTTTTGGTTAACGTATTGTTTAGTCCCGCCTTGATGCGGCTGTTATACTGATTGTTTAATTCGATAGCATTCATGAGCAAGTGGATTGAAGAGTATGTGTGTGTGTAATATTTGGTTAATTATGGTGTCAAAGTTACCGCTTTTTACAGTAATGTTCCATATGGCGCCATGTTTTATTTCGGTGATTCCGTCAATTTCAAATCGTTCAGTCAAGGATTCATATTTCGCCCGTCCCCGCATATCTTCTTTTTGTCGTACCAAGAAGGATGCGGTATTGTCACTGTGTTTGATTCCGCTGATAAACTCTTTGTTTGAATTATAAAGTTCACCGGAGACATCAATTTTTTTCAGGATAGATTCTCGATCACCCTTTGTGGAAATTTCCCAATGGGTTTGGCGAGAAACAGTGACATCAAAACCAATATGATTCAGTGCGTTATGGATAGATGCGGCTTCGTTATCAGTGATAATCAAGTCAATAATCCATTCGATCGGATCATGGTTGGGCTCACGGTGGGATACTTCATAGTGTGGTCGTTCAAAAGACAGTGTGTGGTCTGTAATGGGATTCCCGTTTTCAATAAATTGTTTCATGGATGAAAAAATGGAGTCACCTTTTTCCGTTCGTTCCGGATGGGGCATCATTGCCATAACATTTCCGGCAGGATTACACACCGCCGCCAAATTGTGCATAGATCCATTTGGATTGGTTGGAAATTCATCAATGATGTTTCCCAAATCATCACAATACCGAAATACGGTTTGATCATTGGCGATCATTTTTTCTAACAATTCATCAGGGATAATGAAACGCCCTTCTCCATGAGCCAAGGGGATATTAATCCAATCGTCTGTCTCTAAATGGCGTGTAAATGCACAGCGTTCAGGAGGTGCGGACATACGCAGGTTTGCCCATATATTATAATAACCGACACCAATCACATGACCACTTTTCACCCGTTTATTATCAGTGAGAGCTATGCCGAGACGATGATTTTCTAATCCGGGGACAAGTCCGCTTTCCACTAAAATTTGTGCGCCGTTGCAAATGCCCAAAATAGGCTTACCTTTTTCTGATTCAATCTTGATCTGCTTCATTATGGGGTCTAATGCTGCGATTACACCGGCGCGGGAACGATCTTCGTAAGCGAACCCCCCGACAATTACATACCCATCAAAATCCGATAATATTTCGGATGGTTCATTCCATAAAAATTCCACCGGATTTAACCCTACACGACGGCAAGCCATGAGAGTTTCACGTTCTGTATTGGAGCCGGGGAACTGTATGATTGCTATTTTTGCCGCAGAGTTCACAGAGAAACTTTCCCGGTAAATGTTTTTCTAACACTCTGTCGTCTCGACAGCTTAAAAAATAGATACATTATTTTCTCCACTCACAACAGTTCCAATCTCATAAATATTCGTAAAATCTTTCAATGCATTTTTCACAGTATTAACATCAGCAGAATCCACAATAAAAACCATCCCGATTCCCATATTGAACGCACGAAACATTTCGTGTTCATCCACATTGCCGATGGATTGCATCACATCAAAAACTGGAATCGAAGACCATGACTCTTTTTGAATTTCAACACCGCAATCACTGGGTAAAACGCGGGGAACATTTTCCAACAATCCGCCACCGGTAATATGGGCGATTCCTTTTACCTCAATTCCCGAATCCAGTGCTGCAAAAACATGGTTCGTATAATTGATATGGGGTTCAAGTAATGTGAGACCCACCGATTTTTCAAGTTCCGGGATTATATCATTTACGCTATATCCGCCGATCTCAAAAAAAAGTTTTCGGGCTAAGGAATAACCATTGGTGTGTAATCCACTGGAGGGCAAACCCAACACAACGTCTCCGGCTTTGATATTTTCACCTGTAATAATTTTTTCCTTTTCCACGACACCAGTAATGATGCCAACCAAATCGTGTTCACCGGGAAGATAAGTATCGGGCATTTCTGCGGTTTCGCCACCCACCAAAGAGACGCCCGTTTCTCGACAAGCTTTCACCATCCCTGATACAATTTCTTCTATAATTCTCGGCTTTAGTTTATCGTTAGCGATATAATCCAAAAAGGTGAGAGGTCGCGCACCCATCACTAAAATATCATTTGCGGTAGCACTCAATAAATCAATACCAATGGTATCGAATTTGTTCAACTTTCGTGCGATGATGGTTTTAGTCCCAACACCATCAATACTCTGAACCATAACGGGATTTTCATAATTTTCGAGAATGGGTTTTAAATCATATAAAGAACCAAAACTTCCGATTCCCGTAAGCACATTGGACGTAAAAGTGGATTTCACGCCATCTTTGATGCGATCGACAGCTTCATTCCCGGAATCGATGTCTACACCGGCTGATTTGTAATCTATCTTTTTTTTAGCCACAGAGTTCACAGAGAGTTAATTAGAAATTCTTTTAATTCCATCGATCAATTTCTTTTCACAAAAATTGATGAGCAAAGCTCTTTTTAATCCCGTTGCTTTTAAATATGATAATGTTTGTGCCATAGCAACTTCTGGCAAAGCAGATACTGACTTTAATTCTACAATAACTTGATTGTTTACAAGGATGTCCAATCGCTGTCCTTTGATTACCTTATTCTTATAAACCACATCCACTTCTTTTTGTTGTGCAACTGTTAATCCCCTTAATTTTAATTCGTGGCAGAGAGCTTCTTCATAAATGGATTCCAATAATCCTGGCTCTAATATTTTATGAACTTCGATGGCACCACCAATAATCGACTCTGTAAGTTTATCAGACATTATTTCTTTTTGTTGTTAGTTAGCATTGGAATCTTTTTTCTCAGTGCTCTCTGTGGCTTAGAGCTTTTCCCGAAGTCCATTTGTCCACACTTCTTTTGCTTCCTTCACAGAAAGATTTATCACATCATTTATTTGAATTGTAGCAGAATTGTTTATCCTTCCGATTTCAAAAATATCACAGTTGTATTTTGAAAATACATTTTTTATCGTATCCAGATTTTTCGGTGATACTTCTAAAACGAATCCGCCGGTTTCGGAAAACAAAAGTTTTTCATTTGAAAGTTCACCTGTAATTTTTACTTCACATCCGATGTTATTTCCAAAAGTCATTTCTGCTACGGACGATGCCACACCACCATCCGAAATATCATGGCAGGATAAAACCAATTCATTATCTGTACAATCGGTGAGTGCAAAAATTTGATTTTTTACGTCTTTTAAATTTGGTTTTGGAACAATTGTGCCTAGCGTATCATGAAGACTATAGTAAACACTACCGCCCAATTCATCTTTTCGTTCGCCGACCATGAGCAAAACCGAAGTGGTTTTTTGAAAATGCATAGGAACAGCTTTATTAACATCTTTAAGTCGACCCAAACAACTTACAATCGGGCTCGGCGGGATCGCACCACTTTTGGATTCATTATAAAAACTCACATTCCCGGCGATGATAGGCGTGGCGTCATTTGGATTGTCTTTTAACGTAATCGTATTACACGCATCGGCAACACCACGGACGCTTTCAACAAATTCCCACATTTGATGGGGTTTTTCAGGATTCCCAAAACAGAGACAATCGGACAAAGCGTGTGGCGTTGCACCAACAGAAGCCACATTGCGCATGGATTCAACCACCGCATTCACACCGCCCCAGTATGGATCTATAAGTCCGTAACGCGGATTATGATCCGTGGAGAGGGCGATGCCCACATTCCGGATTTCTTCCGGATATTTTTCAGAATTAAACGGTGCCATTACACCGGAATCGGCCAAACCGGTTTCTGTATGAATTCGCCCCTGAACCTGTTTGTCATATTGTTCAAAAATAGGTTTGCGACTTGCCATATTTTCATGGGAAAGAATATCCAATAAAATCTGATTATAATTTAGAGGCTCAGGCAAAACCGGTTCTGAAGATATATTTTTCCGTGCTTCATAATGCCGATCATATAAAAAACCTTCCGTTACTTCTTTTGCTTTTGCATTTACAAGTTCTTCATCGCCATTGTGCACAATGTATTGACCATCATCTCTAATTTTTCCAATAACAGAAGCTCGTGCGCCTTCGCTCACGCCGGGCAAATCAAACACGTGATTGTAATGATCTAAAATCAATGGTGTTACATCCGGCGGGCTCACCCACATAAAACGTTCCTGTGTTTCGCTGCAAAGATACACAGACGGATGCAGACCGAGCATGCCAATATGAATTTTGTCCATCCAAACTTCTGCGCCATATCCGGTTGTTTCTGCCAACTCTACGCTGGCACACGCCACGCCACCGGCGCCCAAATCCTTAAAACCGATTTTATCGATCTGCCCTTTTTCTTTCAGAATGTTAAAAAGAGCATATGAAGATTTTAAAAGGTGCCGTTCCAAGAATGCGTTCGGCTCCTGCACCGCCCCTTTGTTTTGTTCCTTCTTTTCTTCTTCCAGCTCAATGGAAGCAAAACTGGCACCGCCAAATCCACTGTTATCTGTCGGCTTGCCGATTAATATGAGGTCAAATCCATCAGCCTTTTTTGGTGCATAGGAATGAATAATATCATTTTCCCGAACAATGCCCAGTGTTACCAGAGTGACTAAACAATTTTCATTATATCCTTCGTGATAATATAGATCACCACCGACATTCGGGATGCCAAGTGGATTCCCATAGCCGGCAATTCCCGCGACGACTCCGTCTTGAATCCACTTTGTTTTATTACTGTTAATATCCCCAAAACGGAACGAATCTGTACAGGCGATTACTTCTGCACCCATACATAATACATCGCGGACATTCCCACCCACACCTGTTGCTGCGCCTTCATACGGCACAATTTGAGACGGGTGATTATGGGATTCATGACTCATAACAATGCACCAGCGATAGCCGTCATTATCCATGACAACAGCCACAACACCTGCATCTTCTTTTGCCCCCAGAACCACATCGGGACCCTCCGTGGTAAATTGTTTTAAATGGTTCCGGCTGCTTTTATAACTACAGTGCTCCGAACCCTGAATGGAAAATAAAATAAGTTCAGCCAGTGACGGTGCTCGACCCAACATATCATTTTGAATTTTGAGTGCTTCTTCAGCCGTGAGTGGAATGTTGAGTTCAGTCAGTTTGGCTATTATGTCAGGATAAGTAAGCCCGCTGAAGTCGATAATTTCTTTGGTAAAACTCATTTGATTGTTCTTATCTACGTACGTGTTCTGGTGTTAATCTTTGAAAATCATTTAGCTGAAAACACTTAAACATATGGGCAAATAAACACTTTTATTGATAAACCCCATGCTTCAGTTCAGCGATATACGGCAACGTTCGGTGTTTTTCCGCATAATCCAGGCCATATCCC
>JACNKV010000015.1 GCA_014381855.1 Fidelibacterota bacterium
TTTTGAA
This sequence comes from Fidelibacterota bacterium, assembly GCA_014381855.1. Taxonomy (GTDB): domain Bacteria; phylum Fidelibacterota; class Marinisomatia; order Marinisomatales; family JACNKV01; genus JACNKV01. The sequence continues at coordinate 8 of JACNKV010000015.1, forward strand.
TCCCTTATTATATATAAAAAAGCCTTCCATTGGAAGACTTTTCTTTGTAGCGGGGGACGGATTTGAACCGCCGACCTCCGGGTTATGAGCCCGACGAGCTACCAGACTGCTCTACCCCGCGATCATTTGATTATTCTCTTTAAAAAACGCCCGTGAAATTAATGTGTTACATTATGCAAAACAATGATTTATTCGCCATAAAAAGGAAAAATATTCAAAAGTATTTTTCCATATGTTGTAGAATTTAAATAGTGTTTTGTTTTAGCTTTGTACCCTGATTTTAACCCGATTGAAGTAGAAGGAAATACGATTGACATCTGTAGAGGAAAAACCAAATCATATAGAATCGAAAGCGGATTCAGATATTACTTGGTACGCGATATATGTCTGCTCTCGCCATGAAAAGACCGTGTATCAATCTCTGATTGAGAAAGACGTAGAATGTTCTCTACCGCTTATAAAGAAGTTCAGAAGATGGAGCGACCGAAAAAAGCGAATTGAAGTTCCGCTTTTTCGTGGATACGTATTTGTGCGAATTAACCTTGGCAAAGATAAATTTACAGTGTTAGAAACGGATAGTGTTGTCAAATATATCGGTATACGGGGAGTACCGTCTCCTATTAGGGATGAACAAATGTATTGGCTCAACACGATGGTGAATAAATTTGATACGGTACAGCATGAAACGGAAATTCCAATTGGAGAAAAAGTAAAAGTCGTCACCGGCCCCTGTAAAGGGATGGAGGGTGTTGTCATCACAAGAAAAAATCAGGAAAGATTAGTTGTCATGATTGAAGCAATTATGCAGGCAGTTTCTATAGAAATACATCCTGAATATTTGGAGCGTGTTCGTAGTTAATTGGATAAAAACTATTATCGTTTAAATCGATATTTTACGATGGTCCAGGCAGCGATTATTCCGTCGGATAAACGTAACTTTTTTCCCTCATGTGCAGAACGGCGATTGTATCGTATTGGGATTTCCACAACCTTCAGATTCTGTCTGTATAGTTTTGTAGCAATCTCTGCCTCTAATCCAAACCCATTTGATTGTATGTCCAGTTGATGAAACAACTCTGTACGTAATAATTTATAACAGGATGCCATATCCGTAAGAGATGCTCCGGTTATAAAATTGAAGAAACGCGTGATAAGTTTATTCCCGAGAGTATGATAGGAGTGAGGTGTCTCAGGGTGAATGAAACGGCTACCGAACACCGCATCAACATTATCTGTCATATTTGATAACAATTCCTCATAATCTGTTGGTGAGTATTCAAGGTCACCATCCTGAAGAATAATGCAATCTCCCATAACATGAGGTAGGGCTGATTTAATGGCAGCACCTTTACCCATATTCTGTGGATGATTAATATAGTCAATGCCCGTGATATTTTTCAAAATATCTTGTGAACCGTCCGTAGAACAATCATCGATTACAATAATTTGTTTTGGGATCGGAAGTGCTTTCACCTCATCAATCAGGCGATTGCAAGTCGCGGCTTCATTATAAATGGGTATAATGACAGTAAGTTTCATCTAAAGAAAAAGGGCGGCTAGCGTCGAGTAGCCACCCTTCCTTAATTTAACAGGTTAAAGAAAAATGATTAAAATAATGTGGATACGTCGTAGGTAACCATCATCCCTGCATTGATCCACCCGGTGGGTTTGCCTTCGATATTGGAGTCGGCACCAGCATTATTCATGGCGTTTCCGCGAGCGTACAATTTGATAGCCAGCGGTAAATTTACGTTGAATTTTTCCAGCGGAATATCAATTGCTCCGCCAATAGTTGTTCCAAAACCACCTCCAAACAGTCCCGTACCGATCTGTGCAGAAAACTGAACAGGTAAATTTTCAGGCAAGAACGGTAAATCGTTTAGTCCAATATTCAATGTCCCCAGATAAGCCATACCTGTAAATCCATCTCCGCCGGCTGCATCCGGAAAATCGTAGGTTAGTACTTCAAAACCGACGCCAATGTTTAACGGTCCCAATGGTAGTCCATAAGGTGTACCGATTAATAATCCATAATTGATTCCGCTATGCCCTTCAAGATAGAGTCCGGTTTTGACAGGAATCCCAACATTAAACCCAACGGCAAATCCATCAAGAGGATTCGCAGTTTCAATGACATCTTCAATAACTTCCTCTACGGATGTTTCTATGACGACTTCAACAGGAGCAGTGTCTTGTTCTATTGCAATCTTAATGGATGTACTAACAATCCAAGCAGTCGGAAAGCCTAATTCTTGTATTTTCAGAAGAAGATTCTCAGCGGCATCTCTGTCCGTGCAATTCCCGATACGAACCTTATAATTAGGCTCTTCAAAGAAAACATAGACTTCACCGGGAAACGAATCATCGAGTTCTGATTTAAGATTATCTGCTTTTTCTTTTTCTGCGGTGGCGAATACTTGTACACGGAATCCATCAACAGTATCTTGTGCAAAAAGCATTCCGATGCTGACAACAAAAACGAAGATTATTGTTCCAATAATTGTTTTTCTCATAATATTTCCTTTCAAGTTTGGGTGAAAACATCTTACAAAGACAATAAACTTTACATACCTACACTAACTCATTTCAATGGGTATTTCATCATAAACAAGAATAATTATACTTCATAGATTTTGTGGAAGGATGTATCATTGGAGTTTCGGAGGAGTATTAGATTATTTTAACAGTTTACTCTTTTGTCGTTTGGAGTTGCAACCTGGAACTGGTAAATTCGCCGGCATAAATTTTGGAGAAATTATAGATTATGGCAAAAAAACAAAGCTTTGGAGATAAAACATCAAAATCCCAAGGAAAAGGGGATTGGAAGTATGTTAAGTTCGTTAAAAGCATACAATCAGAAAAAACCAATCAATATCGATTCAATGAACAAATGATTCGGCTTGAAGGCGGAGAAACCTTAGACTCTGCGTTAAAACGAATGAATGAGCTTAAAACGGCTCAGGACATTGAGATGCCGACATTTGATGAACCTGAAGAAATTACAGCCTCAGAGGAAAAACCTGAGAGTATAGCAGAAGCAGACACGTCTGACAAAAAATCTGCATAGTGTATTTGGAGGGGTGGCAGAGCGGTTGAATGCACCGGTCTTGAAAACCGGCAAGGGTTTACGCCCTTCGGGGGTTCGAATCCCTCCCCCTCCGCGCTGCATTCGATAATAAATATTGGAGAGGTGTCCGAGTGGCTTAAGGAGCACGCTTGGAAAGCGTGTGTACGTTTACGCGTACCGCGGGTTCGAATCCCGCCCTCTCCGCCACTTACGCTTTACGAACCTTGATTCTAAAGAGCCACTTATTACAAGTGGCTTTTGCTTTATCTCTCGCAATTGCTAAGACTTACAGCGGTATATGGCTATGTCCCGTTATGGCATGTGGGTTACAAATATCGTAATGTTCGCCTACCATTCGTTACCGTTTTTGT
>JACNKV010000047.1 GCA_014381855.1 Fidelibacterota bacterium
GCAGTAAGCAAATCCAAAGTAAATTTGATTTATGGATGAGATTTTATTTTTAGTAATTGGATAAAAATGTTTTCAATGAAATCTCAAAATGTTTTTCGACTCATTGGTGGCTTCTTGATCAGCCTACTGTTGTCAACTTCTGCTATATTCGGACAAAATATCAAAAATGAATATCAGAAAATTGCTCTGGTTTTAAGTGGCGGTGGTGCACAGGGATTGGCTCATATTGGTGTTCTGAAAGCGTTTGAGGAAAATCAAATTCCTATTGACCTCATTGTCGGTACAAGTGCCGGTGCTTTGGTGGGCGGTCTGTATTCTTCGGGCATTTCGGTTGAACACTTAGAAATGATGGCAAAAGATGGGACTATTATGAAATTATTTTTGGGTAGAAATGATTTAAGTGATTTTCCTGTTTGGCAAAGGAGTGAAAAATCGAGTGGTAAATTTTCCATCAGATTGAATAATGAACGGATTAGTGGTCCGGCCGGATTATTAAATGATCAACTTATTTGGCGTGATTTATTTTTGCTTACAGCCCCCGCAACTTATTTGGCTCAATCAAATTTCGATTCATTGTTTATTCCATTTAGAGCAATTGGAGCCGATGTGGTAACGCAAAAAACAGTCGTTTTCGATTCAGGGTCACTTGCAGAAGCAATGCGTATTTCTATGTCAATTCCCATGGTGTATCCGGCTGTGGTCAAAGAGGGTGCAATATTAATTGACGGTGGTATTTACAATAACATGCCAACAAATATTGCACGGAATTTAGGCGCTGATTACATTATTGCTATAAATGTAGATGACACGCCACCACCTGTCGAAAAAATACGAGATATCTTTGATTATTTTGATTTATTTAGTTCTGTGTTTTTTTCTCCAACAGATTCTGTCAGTGTCAGCGATTGGGACTATTTTATAAATGTGGATACAGATGGATTTAATTTGTTTGATTTTTCCGCAGGTGAAGCGCTTGTTGCCAGAGGATATGAAGCCGGAATTATTGCCGCAAAAAATATCGAAAAAACACTTAATTGTCGGGATAATATTATTCACAAAAACATTCGTCGCAATCATTTTCAACATGCACTTGACGACAAGTCCATAGAGAACATCCAATGGATTGATTACGCAAAAGAAGAAAACATAAGCAACGAATTTGAGATTATGACACCATTTGATTATTCTACCGATAAAATAAATTCGATCATTAATTCTCTTTACGCCACGAATACTTACGATTTAATTATCCCCGAATTATCAATCAATGGAAATACACTCAAGTTAATGGTGCGAAAAAAAGCGACAATGCAAATGGTACCGGAGATAAAAATCAACTCTGTTGACGGGTTTAATATTTCAGGAGATTGGGATTATCGTTTGGAGCAAAATCAATATTCTTTGCGTTCAAAATTGGGTATTGGAAATTATAAAAGTGGTATTGAATTTACATTCTCACCTAATAAATTTATTTCACCGTATGCTATTAATGAAACTCACATAATGTGGAAGTTGAATTTCTTTGGTAATTATCAGACATTAGAGAGTGAAAATACAAACAAAAAAATATATCATTTTGAATCAGGATTTGGGTTCTCTTTTCATCGCTTATTAACTTGGAATCAACAATTGGTTGCCACCATGAATGTCCATGCAACCCATTGGATAAATTTAGGTGATTCCACATTGTCTGAATACAGTAAAACACTTTATCCAATCTTTAACTTGAGATACGAAACAAATCACATTCGAAAAAAATCACCTATTTCAGAAGGTTGGAAATTTGATGCCGGTTTTATTTCCGGATACTATGATTCGAATACGTTTACAGGAATACATGGACATGCGGCTATGGGAACCCAATTAAATAATAAATATCATTTTTGCATGGATGTCTCGTATAAAACAATGACAGAAAAGGCACCATTGGAGTTCATAAACCAAATCAATCTACCGACTGCCTATACACAAACTCTTTTCATAGACAACTTCGCGTTGTCAAGTTTGAAAGCAACTTTCGATATAACACGAACCTTTTTTCGTGATGATGTGTTTTTATCCGTAAAATCTTACAATACCTATTTGGAAAATCGAATTCTCGATGTAAACGATGGTTGGATTTCAGGAATGGATGTCTCAATAAAATATGAGAGCATTTTAGGTCCCATTGAACTGGGTTTGTCGGTTTTTGATCAGAGTGATTATGAGGTTATATCATGGACAAAACTACATATTTATCTGTAAAACGAATGCCATTTCAATTCATCAGAACAACCGCTGTATTTTCACTGTTTGCGATGACTGCTCTGCTTTCGGCAAAAGAGTCTTTGCCAGCGACCCCACGCGATTCGTTAACACTTATTCATAAAAATCAGATAGCATTTACTCAAGCGTTAGGAGTAGATATTGTTCTGTGGGCATACAACAGTTATATTGCAAATGAGTCATGGGCAAAAATTAGTATTCAATCGCTGAAAAACAATATAGAACATGGTTGGGTGATTGATGAAGATGAATTTGATGTGAATCAATTTGGGCATCCCTATCAAGGAGCCTTAGTTTACACATCCGCACGAGCTCAAGGATTGAATTTTTGGCAATCGATTCCTTATACGATTCTTTCCAGTTTTGTTTGGGAAATAGGAATGGAAACAGAATATCCGTCCATTAATGACATGATAACAACGCCTATGAGCGGGATTACATACGGTGAAATTTCCCATCGTTTGAGTCTGTTAATTTTGGGTAATAAGCCATCAATCACACATGAAATTGCGGCATTCATTGTAAACCCAAGTTTAGGATTAAATCGACTAATTAAAGGAAAAGATAAATATCCGGCGGTTGGTCAATTAAGCATACATAATTATAATGCCGGAATCTCTTTAGGCGGGGGAAGTTTTTTTATAGACAGAAAATCATTATTATTTCCGCGCAAATTTGCACGGTTTCATATAGCCTATGGAAATCCCTTTGATAAAGACAATCTCACGGACCCGTTTGATTATTTTACCTTTGTCGGCATTATCAATTTCGGGAAGAAAGAATTTATCGGGGAAGTCTATTCCAGTGGATTATTAAAACGACTAAAGAATATCAATACATCAAATTACTCTAACTTAATTGGAATTTTCAAAAATTATGACTTTATGAACCACGATGATTTCAAAGTGTCCAGTTCCAGTATCGGTTTAGGACTCGTTCAGAATTTTGAATTCCCTTACAATCTATCACTTTTCAATGAACTCTCAACATCTGCCATCATTATAGGCTCTGCCGGTGATACGTCTGATGAAGATATTTACCAACGGGATTATTACTACGGACCGGGTATGAGCGGAAAAATCGTGCTTAAGTTAGAGAAAGCAAAGGTTGGGAATATTTACTTAAGATTAAAACGCTACTACATTTTCAATCTTGAGGATATGAGTAGATCCGTTTA
>JACNKV010000014.1 GCA_014381855.1 Fidelibacterota bacterium
CTCTGACCTGTTATATTAAATGACCATGGCTCTTTATATAATTATACACACGGTCACTCCGCAGTATCGGAACTCAAATAGAATTTCCACAGAACAAGCAATAGAGATTGATTTTGAGAGGCAGGAAAATATGTTTAATGAAGTTTGAGAAGAACTCCTTAGACTATAGTTTTATGAATCCGTCCAGGTTGGTATATGAAACTCCTGAACATTATGAGGAAAAATATTGCCAACGACTGGCTCTGGAAAGGAGGGAGTTTTTTCATTTTTCACCGAGTCAATTTAAATCGAGAAGATGAATTCGAACATGGTTGAAATAATAGTAAATTTGTCATTGAAAAGATGTTTTATATAGTAAGCGCTTACTATATTCCAACCATGTTAGCGAAGCGAATGAAACGAAATGAACGCATGAAACAGATTTTAGACTGTACAATCAAGTTGTTAGGGAAAAAATCGTTGGATGCAATCCGAACGGCGGAAATAGCTAAAGCAGCCGGAATATCGGAAGGGGCTCTTTTTAAATATTTCAGTTCAAAAGATGAACTCATCCGCAAAATTATTGAATCTTATCTTGATCAGTCTCATCCTCTCACTGAAGCAATTAAAATAAATACAGTTGGAGAATTTCGTGATTTCATTGATTGTTATTTAACCAGCATGATTACCATGAGCAAAAACAGGATTCCCTATCTCAAATTATTATTGCAAATCAGTATGGACAGACATACGTTTGCAGAGGAAAAATATATGAATATAGTAAACGGCTTTTGGAAGATTGCCGAAGACAGAATTGAGTACGGGAAAATCCATTGGGGATTTAATTCGGGTTTTCATGCACCAACCCAGGTTCGATTACTGCAATTGGGTGTATTAATGTTTACCCTCGAACAGGAAGTTTTCGGAGCTAATAAATATGACCCGTTTGACTTAAAAGCCGTAAAAGATTTGGCCATTGACAATTTTTTTTATCACCTTACTCAATAACAAACAAAGGAGGTATCTATGGATACACTAAATAAATTCTCCGGCTTTGGACACTGGCTTCCTCGGTTGTCTCTTGCCATCACCTTCCTCTACCACGGTTTTCCGAAATTCGCTATGGCTCAAGGTATGGCCGACATGATGGGCATGCCTGTAATAGCTGTGTATATGCTAGCGCTCATGGAAGTGGGTGGCGCATTGCTGATTCTTTGGGGTGGATTTGGTCCCGATTGGGCTACACGGATTGGTGGATTACTTTTTGCTGTTGTTATGATGGGAGCAGTAGGAATGGTCCATGCTCAATACGGCTGGAATTCAGTGAACATGGGACCCGACATGCCTGGTAAAGGTATGGAATTCCAAGTGTTGATCATTGCTGTTTCACTGCTATTTGCGTTCAAAGGCAACAACCTCAATGAAGCTAACTCATAGTACAAAGCAACAAGAAGTGTAGCAACGAAGGTGGGGAAACATGAACTCATGTGTGACAGGATTTAAAAGAAATGTATCGCTGTAAGTACTAATATTACGATAAATAAATCAATAGCCACTGGTTTCCAGTGGCTATTGATTTTGACAGGAGTTCGAACCTGTCTTGGTGAATGGGGACTGACCGTGATTATGTTCACGAATTCTTCCGGTCAAACGTTTGGTAAATCCTATATAAGAACGACTGAAGCATAATTACCCAGATGTGAGAAGATGTCAGTCAGCAGGGAATTCAACTTGTCGCCAATCAATCCATTTTCCAGAAACAATAATTTTTCCATCATACTGCTTAATTTGCTCATCACTCAAAAAGTAAACCCACGCCTTTACTGTATCATCACCAACAAACACGTCAACCATGCGTCTCTCGTAATAATTATGTGAATGATTTACACCTTTAAACCCTTCCAAATAATCTACCTTTTTTAAGATTTCAAGATTATCAAATTCGATGAGTTCTCCATAGACTTTATTATTCCCTTCCGTTAAAGCCGGGAAGCAACCTAAATCATAAAGCTTTCCATAGGTCCAAGCGGGCGTGACTTTAATATCAAATCCACCGAATATTCTATCGTGATTCATTTCACCAAATTTTAAAGATCCGTAAACGAATAATGTTGTCATGAGAGTAATGTTGTCATATTTTGAAATATTGTGTTTGGTTGTCTAACCGTCGGAATAAACTTAAAGTTTGACACTTTCATTTTGAGTTCTTTTTCTGTGTTAAATTGGATAGATCGATTGGGTTTAAATCTGTAATCGTGTGTGGTAAATCCATTTGTTTCTACTGACTCAAAGTAATCACCGTTTGATGCGTAAATCATTATGTCTAGTTCATCAAGCCACAACATCGAAAATGGTTTATTCCCTTTATAGATTCGTATTTTATTCGGTCTATTCAAGTTCACCATAACAGCTGTCATCTGACCTTTGAAGTCTTTTAATTTTGATTTAAAATGAATCGGATTTCTGAACTTGTTGGCGACTCTAAAGAGCACTTCGCTGTCTACATCGGCGAAACGATTTAAGCCGTGCATATCGGCGATATAGGCCGCATTATAGATGGTTCCGTTATGGGTGCCAATGATTTTTCCTGCACGAATCGGATGATTGTTATTTGATTTCTTTTCTGTGCCAATGGTTCGGTACCTTGTATGACCCATAATAATTGAAACCTTATCGTCTATCTCTGACATTACATCTTCATATTCTTCCGTTTCTACAAATGCTTCTGCAGGGAGTGGTCTTTTTAGAAGTTGATAGGTTCCATCTCGTCTAATGATTGCAATCCCAGTTGCATGCGGTCCACGAGCCTGACTTCTAACTAAAAGTGAAGTCATCGATTCTTTTATCCATTCAAAATCATCTTCGCTTCTCTTTTTATTTCCGAGAATTATGCCTGCGAGTCCGCACATTTGTTTTCTCCTTATATTTTTTGATAATTTCAAGTTCCTTTTTCGTTGGTTCACCACGATTATTTAATTCACTGATGTTTAAAGTATCTGCACAATCCATACAGAAGCCTTCGTAATCTGCACGAATCGGTTTACCACACCGAATACACGGCTTTCCAGCCACTAATAATGCTGTCTGTCTCATTTATTTTCTCCTTTTTGATTAACAACGAATACGCCGAATAGACGAATTAAATTTTTCGTCATTTCGTATTTTCGTTGTGAGTTTTATCATCCATAATCATCCCCATATTATGCTCCACAATCTGAAATACAAGGCATCGTGCCAAGTCTTCATCTGTGTCACCGTGGATGTTTAATTCCAGATCGTGATGCACCTTGGCATTTTTCATCACCATATCCATGTATTCTCTAATAGATTTGTTATCAGCAAACATAGCTGATCCCATCATCTGCTTTACGATTTCAATGGCATCCCCTTCGTAGGATTCCATGTTATCAAGTAGTAGTTTCATTTGATTTTCCTTTTTAGTTATTTCTTTTGTGAATTTTG
>JACNKV010000036.1 GCA_014381855.1 Fidelibacterota bacterium
ATCACCAAAGAAATATTAGAAATTGTGAGTGGTGCGGAAGCGCTGGCGGGATAAAAATTAGGATAAAGATAAGGATTAGGATATGAGTTCAAAAGGGAAAATTTCTCAGATTATGGGCGCGGTAGTTGATGTTACGTTTGAAGACGGACATCTGCCCGCAATTATGAACGCGTTAAATGTTGACAGAGGTGAAGATGGAACGTTAGTTCTGGAAGTAGCTCAGCATTTGGGCGATTCATCTGTGCGGACGGTTGCCATGGATTCCACCGACGGATTGACACGCGGAAAAACCGTGGAAGATACCGGTGCACCGATTATGGTTCCGGTGGGTCCTGAAACGCTTGGGCGACTGCTGGACATCCTTGGAAATACCATTGACGGAAAAGGTGGAATTACAACTAAACAGAAATTTCCGATTCACCGTCCTGCACCTAAGCACGAAGACCTTACAACATCTACCGATGTTCTGGTTACCGGAATTAAAGTTGTTGATCTGATGGAACCATACACAAAAGGCGGAAAGACCGGATTATTCGGCGGTGCCGGTGTTGGTAAAACCGTGTTGATTCAAGAACTCATAAGAAATATTGCCACCGAACACGGTGGATATTCCGTATTTGCAGGTGTGGGTGAGCGGACACGCGAAGGAAATGATCTGTATAATGAAATGACGGAATCAGGCGTCATCGATAAAACCGTGATGGTTTTTGGCCAAATGAACGAACCACCCGGAGCACGCCTTCGAGTCGGACTGTCCGGCTTAACCATGGCAGAATACTTCCGCGATGAGGAAGGGAAAGATGTTCTGTTGTTTATTGATAATATTTTTCGATTCACGCAAGCAGGATCTGAAGTCTCTGCCTTACTTGGGCGCATGCCTTCTGCCGTTGGATATCAGCCGACGCTTTCTACCGAAATGGGTGATCTTCAGGAGCGAATTACATCCACGAAAAAAGGATCCATTACGTCCGTGCAGGCGGTGTACGTTCCTGCAGACGATCTGACCGACCCCGCTCCTGCCACCACATTTGCTCACCTCGATGCGACGACAGTTTTAGAGCGTAAAATTGCTGAGCTCGGTATTTATCCCGCTGTCGATCCACTGGCATCCACTTCACGAATTTTGGATCCGCGTGTGATTGGTGACAGGCATTACAACGTTGCCCGAACGGTTCAGAATGTTCTTCAGAAATATAAAGATTTACAGGATATTATTGCCATCCTTGGGATGGATGAACTTTCTGATGAAGATAAACTCACCGTTGGGCGGGCAAGACGGATACAGAAATTCATGTCACAACCGTTCTTTGTTGCAGAACAATTCACAGGGAAAAAGGGAAGATATGTTTCTCTGGAAGATACTGTCTCCGGTTTTGAAACAATCCTGAACGGGGAAGTGGATGAATTACCCGAAAATGCTTTTGCTTACGTCGGTTCCGTGGATGAAGCCATCGAAAACGCGAGGAAAATGAACGGATAATGAATACCTTCCATCTAGAAATTGTAACTCCGACGCGGATATTGGACGAAGGACAAGTTTCCTACGTACGCTGTCCCGGCTTAGATGGTTCTTTCGGAATTATGGCGCACCACACAAATGCGATAATATCTCTGGGAATCGGAGAGATTAAAGTAACCCATCAGGGCAAAGACACCTTTTTAGCCACCAGCGGCGGATTTGCTGATGTAAAGGAGAATAAAGTACAGTTGCTGGTTGAAACGGCAGAACGGTCAGAGGAAATTCAAACAAATCGGGCTGAATCCTCCGCCAATCGTGCCAAAGACAGGTTGCATGCAAGAGAGAAAGAAATTGATCCTATGCGTGCTGAGGCATCACTACTGAGAGCCTTAAACCGCGTGAAAGTTGCGAATCGATAAGCAGAATTAAATCATTTAGATTGTGAAAAACCGCTCGTAATTTCTGAGCGGTTTTTTAATACGAAAAATTCAGGAATAACAGGATAATTATGAAGAAACGTACCCATACTTGCGGAGAATTAACAAAAAACGATGTCAGCAAATCTGTGGTTCTGAACGGCTGGATTAATACCGTTCGTTTGCACGGACAGGTGGTTTTTGTCGATTTACGGGATCGATATGGTAAAACTCAGCTTGTGTTCAACGCCGATACATATCCCGGGGATTTTGACGCCGTGAAAAAGCTATCTATCGAAGATGTCATCAGCATCAGCGGGACGGTTCAACCCAGAGCGGACGAAGCAGTGAATCCCGGTATGTTTACGGGTGAGATTGAAGTCGCCGTCAATTCGTTAGTGATACTGAATGAAACCGAACCCCTCCCATTTGTTATCACGGACAGGGAAAGCGCTTCCGAAGATTTCCGGTTGAAGTACCGATATCTTGAACTCCGGACCGAAGAGCTGCAGAAAAACATGATTACCCGTCATAGGGCGTATCAAGCTGTTCGATCGTATTTGACTAACGAGCAGTTTATTGAAGTGGAAACTCCGGTGCTGATGAAATCCACTCCGGAAGGCGCTCGTGACTATCTGGTGCCCAGCCGAATTCACAACGGAAAGTTTTTCGCCCTTCCGCAATCTCCGCAGACCTACAAGCAGCTCCTGATGATTTCCGGATTTGACCGGTATTTTCAGATCGTGAAATGTTTCAGGGATGAAGACCTCCGTGCCGATCGCCAACCGGAATTTACGCAGATCGATCTGGAAATGTCCTTTGTCGATGAACAGGATATTTATGCACTAGGTGAGGGGCTGACAGGTTCAGTTTTTAAAGAAGTGTTGGGTGTTAGTCTGCCGCAGAAATTCCCGGTAATGACCTACAACGAAGCGATGGATACTTATGGGACTGACAAACCGGATTTACGTTTTGAGTTGCAGCTCAAGGATGTGAAACCGTTCACTGACGCATCCGATTTTAATGCATTTAAGTCCGCCGAAACCGTCAAGGGCTTGGTTCTGCCCGGAATGCAGTATTCCCGTAAGATCATCGACCAGATGACTGATTTTGTGAAACAATACGGTGCTAAAGGATTGGCGTGGATGAAAGCCGAAAATGGAGTGTTGTCGGGCGGGATATCAAAATTCCTTAGCGAAGACCTTCAGCAGAAACTCCGAAATGAGCTGGAAATCAATGATGGGGATATGATATTTATGATTGGTGACGCAAAAGAGACAGTTTTACAATCCACGGGAGCATTGAGGAACGAGATTGCCCGCAGAGAGAATTTAGCGAAAGAAAGCGATTTTAAACCGCTGTGGGTCGTGGATTTCCCGATGTTCGAATGGGACGAAGACGATAAACGCTTCATCGCGATGCATCATCCCTTCACCGCACCGAAAAATGAAGATATTGATAAATTAACCTCAGATCCTAAAAACGTTATTTCCCGCGGATACGATTTAGTCATCAATGGTTACGAAGTTGCCGGTGGGTCTATTCGTATCCACGAGCGGGATTTACAGTCCAAAGTCTTTAAATTGTTGGGAATCAGCAAAGAAGAAGCCGACCAAAAATTCGGATTTTTACTAAATGCTTTCCGTTACGGTGCACCACCCCACGGTGGGATTGCATTCGGTTTTGATCGATTGGTGATGCTCTTAGCCGGAACCCATAATATACGCGATGTCATTGCCTTCCCGAAAACGACATCTGCCATGTCACTGATGGATGAATCACCCAGTCCGGTAAGCAACACCCAGCTGGATGAATTAGGGATTGTGTTGAAAGGGAGAGATTAAGGTTAAAGCTAAGGTTAAGGCGGAGATTGGATTTAGATTAGGATACGGAGTGTGTCTAAAGTCAACCCGAAATTGCTTTTATTAAGCCAATAAGTCCGATAACAAATCCAACATTATATCTTCTGCCGACGTTATCTGTTTCATAAAGTTTAACAACCGGATTGTACTGGCTGTAAATAAACGTCAACGGCAGGATTAATCCATGGATAAAACCCGGCATAAAATCAGCCGGTTTTTTATTGTATTTCGAGTTAGGTCCCGGCATATATTTTTCTAACCGCCGGAGAAATTTTGGTGCTTCATTATTCTTTTTCATCTCATAACCTCATTATTAATTTCAGTTCTTCTGATTACCGGGAAAGAGAAAATATTTTCCGGTATGACCAAATCAATGAAATAAATAAAATCCGGCAATAATGATGGCACTAAGCAGTGTGCCGCCACCGACGATTAGGCTCATTCTTTGATCGTTTAATTTTAAGGATTCGTCTGCTTTATACTTTGTGAGAATAAATCCAAGGACAAGGAAAAACACCAGCATCAGAATTCCGTGCGTAACCCAATGATGTCCGGTGAATTCCTTCATCCATCCTTTGAGTACGGTATTCATTTCTTTGGCAACAACTAATATTGCACTGAGAATGGCAGTGGTTGCAACAGATAAACCAAATCCAAATTTTACGCGATTATTTTCCATTTCACTAACGTCCTATTAAACCCATTTTTACGCCGGCAGAAATCACTGAACCAAACCCTTCCATGACCAACCCGATAATAATAATCAATCCGGTAATAGTCAGTACCAGCTTTCTGGATGATTTGTTTGTAAGTAAATCGCTTTTGAACACGGCAACAGGAAGATAAATACTGAGCAAGAGCAGAACAAAAAACAGATGTTCTTTGGTCTCCATAAAAAACCCGTGTGCCCAGGGCCAAACCCCGCTTTTGATAATCGCTTTATCCGGACCGTAAAAGAATACATACCAATATCCACCGATTAGGTAGGATAAACTAATCAGGAAGGAAACGGTCAGGCTGGCTCGTAAAATCCTGGTTTTATTCTGATCGGAGACATTCAGTACTTCTACGAACAGCCAAACCCCGGCTAAAATCCCCATAACTCCGAACGCGACATGAGAGAATAATAGTAATTCTTTAAATATGTTCATTATTTCCTATTTCCAAATAATAATTTTTATGAACGAGAAATGCCCTTTTTCATAATAGCAATTTGTCGGGATTCGTTGCATGTCGGAGTTTAATCATGACATTGATCTTGAACTTATATCTTCCGGTTTATCAGATTGACTGTTGTTTCACTAACCCGTCAACACAGTCATTCAGCCATTAATCCGTTTATCCGCCTCTAAGTTTATTGATGGCTCTCAGGATATCACGACGGCTGATCTGACCAACCAATTGGTCGTCTGAATTAATAACCGGAAAACGGCGAAACCTTGAGTTGAGAAATTTCCCTGCAACATCAAAAATACTGGCTTCTTCATTGACGGTTTCTACATCCGGCGACATTAATTCGGACACAAGTGCGCCCATCTCATCGTGATATGATGATTCCATAATCGTGCGCATACAGTCTTTTTCAGACAGGATACCGATGAGAGTGCCTTCAGCGTCTACAACTGGTGCTCCGGAAATTTTATTTTTCAGTAAAGTCTGAATGGCAGCCAACGCATTTGTCTCCGGAGTGAATGTAATTAATTTTTTTGCCATGATATCACGAATACTATATGGTGTTTTCATAAAACTGTTTCCTTTCTTTTCTCCTCAGTGGTTCAAGATTTATTCAGCTGTTGTTTCAGCGGGTTGATTTGCTTGAGCGGATTTTGATTCCACAATATTTTTCACGGTATCGACGACTTTTGGGGCTAAATCCATCAATTTGGTGATTGCACTTTCTTTTTCTCCGATGGTCAGTAGTTTAGATCCGTCAGGTCCAATCACAACAAATGCCACCGGATTAATTGACCATCCGCCACCAATTCCTTGGCCATCGCCTTTTTCATCCTTCGGTTTTTTTGAAGTGTTCGTTCCACCACCGCCACCGAATCCAAACGTAACTTTGGATACGGGAATCACTGTATGGTCTCCGGCTTTAACCGGATCTCCGACCACCGTTTTTGAAACCATAAGGTCTTGAAGCTCTTCTAATGTTGATTTAACTAAGTCTGAAATACTCATTAAGTGTCCTTTCTTTGATGTGAATTTAATTGATATTGAATGAATTTCAATGCTAAACTTGCAGGGAAAAATGAAAAATTGAGTTTTCCATGCAGATCTGTACCTAATGGTGGATTAAACTCTGGTGAAATATTTATTGTTTTCTTTACTTTCGGTGGAATTAGTGCAGAGATGGTGTTGATTGCACCAAATAAAATGCCGGTATGCATCGGATTCTCCAAACCTATCTTTCCTTTAACTGATAAATATTGCCAGTGTACAGATCGGAAAAATGCAAATCTCCATTTTCTGTTGTGAACGACTTTTTTTAAACGCGGTATCCATGGTGAATGAGATGAAGCACTTTTTCGTTTATTTGACCGTAGTGTTGATGTTATTGTCCAGTGAAACCAGGGATGATGATAAGGTCCAAAGCACAGATTGTTGGTTATAGTCGGAGAATATGCAATCCCGAAACGTTTGCCGCCCACGAGAATTTTACCGGAGTAGATGGTTGAGGACGAATCCGATATAATTTTACCTCGGAGTTGAAATCGTATTGGGATCAGTAAAATTATGATTCCCAATGCAACAATAGCACCGGCTGTGTATAGGATGAGTGTCATCGAAGGAAAAAAATCGTCTATTAATTTATTCAAATAACAACGATTCTTGAGATAATAAAGAACGAGCGATTTCTTGTTCGAACAGATTTTCCGGCATGACTTCCGGTATTTGGGACGGATCGGATGAAATGACCGATTCCAGATTAGATCGAAAATGTTCCTGCTCTCCGGATTTTGTGTGATAAAATTGTGAGAGCAAAGTTTTGGTGGACAAGTATCCCGGATAAGAAGAAATTGCTTGGTCAAAATAGGATTTCGATTGACGAAGTTCGACACCCGGGATTCTAGCGTAAAAAACGCCTAATAATCGGTACGGACCTCCATAATAAAAGGTTGGATTCATAATGAGAAGTTTATGCAGAACCGATTCAATCATGACACGGTTTTTTATTCTTTCAACTACAGGTTGATTGATAAGAATGGAGCCGGTATTAACCATCCACCAGTATAAAGCAGGTAAAAGAGTGTCTTCCATGGCTTCAACTGCCTGAATAAATTTAGCGGTGCTGTCTCCCACCGCCTTATTATATGCTGCAGAAAATGATGGTGCATTGAGCAGAGCAGTTTTGGTAGCCGCAGCGCCATGAGAAAATAACGCTTCTTTTTCTGCTTGATCTGCTACGATGTAGCGACCATTAAAATAACATGTGTGACTGTATAATATACCAAGCTCTAAATTAGATATATCTAAGTCATAGGCGAGAGATAAAAAGTGCAGAGCTTTTTGTGCATCAGAAATATTTGATCGTTTTTCCCAGTGAATCCGCCCCTGTTTTTCTAAAAAAAGTGCATTTTGTTCAAGGATAAATTGCTGTGTATCTATCCTAGGTCTGCATCCACTTAGCAGTATTATGAATGTAGCGACAGTTATGGTAAAACGTCTAGTATTTATCATTTGTCTAAATCGAAACCTGTAATGGGTGAGTTATTCCTGTAATCATCGTAAATTACAGGTCGTAAGTTAGAGAAAAAATAACAAAATGAAAAAAACAATTGAATTAAAAGGAATAGACTGTCGGTTGCTGTTTGGCGTAGCCGATGCAAATTTAAACCTGATTGAAGACACCTTTTCTGTGACCATGTTTGTTCGGGGAGATGTTATCCACCTGGAGGGTGATGAAACGGAAGTTAATCTTATCCGCGAGCTTTTCCATGAGATGATACAAACGCTCAGTCGAAAAGGGAGTTTGACACAGGACGATATAAAACAGCTGATTCAGGTGATTCATACCGACAACGGGCATGATATTAAATCCCCGGATAATGTGATTCATTACGGACTCAAAGGTGCTATTTCTGCGAGATCAAAGGGGCAGGAATCCTATGTGAAAACTGTTCAGGACAATGACATTGCATTTTCTATCGGACCTGCAGGGACAGGGAAAACCTTTATGGCAGTCGCTTTTGCTGTGGCAGCGCTTGAAAATCACGAAGTCGATAAGATTGTTTTGTGTCGACCGGCAGTTGAAGCCGGTGAGAGTCTTGGATTCTTACCCGGGGATTTGAAAGAAAAAGTAGATCCGTACTTAACACCTCTTTATGATGCGTTAGGGGAAATGGTATCTCGAACTCGATTAAAACCGTTTCTTGAAAAGAAGATTATTGAGATCATTCCGCTGGCGTATATGCGCGGTCGTACATTAAGCAATGCGTTTATGATTTTGGATGAAGCTCAGAACTCTACCGCGATGCAGATGAAGATGTTTCTGACGCGGCTTGGAGTGAATTCTCGAGCAATTATTACCGGAGATATCACGCAAATTGATTTACCAAAATCCACAGAATCCGGGTTAATACAAGCGTCTGCTATTTTGAAGAATGTTGACGGAGTTGGGTTTGTTCATTTAACGGAGCAAGACGTTGTCCGGCATAAATTGGTTCGAAAAATCATACGTGCGTACAATTCAGCAGAAACTCAATAACAACAGCACCCGAACATTTATCCTCTGTGGCGGACACTAACCCTTGCACACATTCAAACAATCTCCATATTGGCTTTCACCGTCAGGTAATGGCGATGATTATATAAAGACATACCCGAGTTTAGAGAAAAATATAACTGCGGATATTTGTGTAATCGGCGGAGGAATCACCGGCGTTATGATTGCTTATGCCTTAGTACAACACGGCGTGAAAGTTGTTTTAGTGGAAAAGGAAACACTGGGAAGTGGTGCAACCGGCCGAAATACCGGTTTTATTTTATCCGGTACGGTAGAACATTATAATAGAGCTGTCACTTTTTGGGGTAAAGACAAAGCCAAACGAGTGTGGAAATACACACAGCGGAATCATGAAATTTTGAAAGAGATTATCAAAGATGAGAAAATCTATTGTGATTACGAACAGAACGGTAGTTTGGTTTTAGCCGTCACCGAGCAGGAAGGTAAGGAAGTCCGGGAGACGTATGCGTTATTATCAGATGACGGATTTTCTTGTGAATGGCTGTCATCCAAGGACTGTGCAGAATTACTGAATACTGATTTCTTTACCGGAGCGGTACGAATGCCGCAAGATGGCGGATTTCATCCTGTGGACTTTGTTTCAAATATTTCAGAGACTTTGAAGAAGCAAGGTGTAAGTATTTTTGAAAAAACACCGGTAATCGACATCCAAAGTACCGGGATGGAAAATAGCCTCGAAATTCACACCGCAAATGGAAAAGTGGATTGCGCAATGGCAATCCTAGCAACTAACGGATATACACAAAACATTGTGCCGGAGTTCAAGGATTTAATCGTTCCGGTTGTGGGTCAGGCTTTTGTAACTGGACCTGTGCAAAAGTCTATGTTTCGCGAGGTTATTTATGCTAATTTCGGATATGAATATTGGCGTCAATTGCCCGATAATCGCATCATAGTGGGTGGGTTTCGGGAGCATGCCAAAAAGCAGATAATTAACTTTTCGGATCAAATCGATCTTGAACTGTTAGATGGATTACACGATTATTTTACAAATATTTTCACTGAAGCAAGGAATGTCTGCATGACACATGCATGGTCTGGCATCATGGGTTTCAGTAAGGATGGATTTCCGATTCTCGGAGCAACATCTGCTTATCCGAATTTATTTATATGCGGAGGATTTACCGGTCATGGATTAGGCTTCTCTGGTGCAATAGGTTTTACTGCTGCAGAGCTCATGGTGAACGGATTTGCCCCGGACGCTGATTTATTTCATATTAATCGATTCTCACAAAAAGTAAGGAATTCAATATGACACAGTTACGTGATGTTGTTTTGGTGTCTGCCAAACGAACCTCGATTGGCTCTTTTCAGGGAGTATTATCAACTGTACCGGCTACAAAATTAGGTGCGACCGTCATTAAATCCATTATGGATGAAACCAAACTTGATTCGACACTTGTGGATGAAGTCATCATGGGAAATGTTTTAGCCGCCGGATCAGGTCAGGCACCGGCACGGCAGGCAGCACTTTACGCCGGTTTGCCAAATTCGGTGGAATGCCTAACTATTAACAAAATGTGCGGTTCGGGATTAAAATCCGTGATGCTGGCTGTGCAGGCAATCCAAGTTGGTGATGCGGATGTCATCATTGCCGGCGGGATGGAGAACATGTCCTTGGCACCATATCTGTTACCCAAAGCACGTACCGGCTACCGAATGGGGCACGGTCAAATTTTCGACAGCATGATTTACGACGGATTATGGGATGTGTATGATGACAAACACATGGGCAATTGTGCCGAACTCTGTGCCCGTAAATATGAATACACCCGAGAAGCACAGGATGCGTTTGCCATCGAATCCTATCGTAGAGCGCAGGCTGCACAAAATACAAGCGAATTTACCAATGAAATTATTCCAGTCGAAATTCCTCAGCGGAAAGGCGACCCGATTATTGTAAGCCAGGACGAAGAACCGGGGCGGGCACGGTTTGACAAAATTCCGAATTTACGTCCTGCCTTTGAAAAAGACGGAACAATCACAGCCGCGAATGCTTCAAAAATCAATGACGGTGCTTCGGCAGTATTGGTTATGGCTAAAGAAAAAGTCGAAGAGTTGGGATTGACACCGATAGCGAAGGTCGTTTCTCAAGCATCAGCCGCACATGAGCCGGATTGGTTTACTACCGCTCCGGTGAAAGCAATTCAAAAAGCTCTGAATAAGGCTGGAAAAACCGCTGAAGAGATTGATATTTGGGAGATCAACGAAGCCTTTGCTCCGGTGACAATGGCGGCTATTGACGAATACAATCTGGATATCAATAAAGTGAATGTTCATGGCGGAGCCATTGCACTTGGACATCCAATCGGAGCATCGGGAGCGCGTGTGTTGACTACACTTCTGCATGCCATGGATGCAAAAAACGCCAAAATAGGACTTGCGACACTTTGCATCGGCGGCGGGGAAGCATCAGCACTAATCGTGGAAAAATGGAGATAGGGAGAAGAGGAGAGACGGAGACGTGGTGAAGGGGAGAATAGGAGAAGAAGTGAAAACAACCACTCACCAACTTGTCCATCGTAGCGTATCAAATAACCCCCGTAAAAAACACGGGGTCTACACTACGTTACGACAATAACCAATAACCAAAGATTATTATGAAACAAATTGGAATTATCGGCGCAGGAACTATGGGGAACGGCATCGCCCATATTTGTGCTATAAATGGATATGATGTCATCCTGGTTGATTTGGATAAAGCCCTCCTTGATAAAGGATTGGCAACGATTCTAAAGAACTTAAATCGGCAAGTAGCTAAAGGTAAGATCACTCAGGAAATAATGGATAAAGCTCTGCGTAATATCCAAATGACAACCCAAATGACTGATTTGTCCGATGCTGACATCGTGATCGAAGCCGCGACTGAGAACCCTGAGATTAAAGATTCTATCTTTCGCCAAATGGATGAGATTTGCAAAGACGGTGCGATTTTAGCAACGAATACGTCCAGCATCTCCATCACGAAAATTGCCTCTGTTACCAAACGCCCTCATAACGTGATCGGGATGCACTTTATGAATCCGGTGCCGGTCATGAAATTGGTTGAGATCATCCGCGGACATTTGACGGACGATGCCACGACGACCGCTGTTATCGACATGACCAAAAGACTTGGCAAATCACCGGTGGAATGCAACGATTATCCCGGATTTGTGGCGAACCGGATTTTATTGCCGATGATTAACGAAGCGGTATTCTGCTTGATGGAAGGGGTTGCCGAAGCCGAAGCAATCGACGAAATTATGAAATTGGGGATGGCACATCCGATGGGACCGTTAACATTAGCGGATTTGATCGGTTTGGATGTCTGCCTTGCTATCATGGAGGTTTTGCATCGTGATTTGGGAGATAGTAAATACCGACCCTGCCCGTTGCTTAAAAAGATGGTCGCCGCAGGAACATTGGGACGAAAAACCGGAAAAGGATTTTACGATTACAGCAAATAATCAAAAGTTAGGAAACGCAACATGAACTTTGACTTAACAGAAGAACAGGAATTATTACAAAAAACCGCCCGAGAATTTGGCGAAGAGCATTTAGCGCCCGGTGTCATCGAACGAGATGATAAGGGTGAGATGCCGAAAGAACAGATAAAAATGATGGCGGAACTGGGGTTCTTGGGCATGATGATCCCGGAAGAGTGGAACGGTGCCGGGATGGATGCGGTCAGCTACGTTCTGGCTATGGAGGAGATTTCACGCGCCGATGCCTCCGCCGGTGTAATCATGTCTGTGAATAATTCACTGGTTTGCCAGATATTCATGGATTGGGGTAACGATTTTCAGCGTGAAAAATATCTCAAAAAATTGGCTCTGGGTGAATGGCTGGGCGCATTCAGTCTCAGCGAACCGCAATCCGGGTCTGATGCCAGTAACATGCGGACGCATGCAGAAAAGGACGGTGACGATTACGTTCTGAACGGTACAAAAAACTGGGTGACCAACGGAATCAGCTCTGATGTGGTCATCATCTTTGCCGTAACGACAAAAGGAATCGGCTACAAAGGCGTTTCCGCGTTTATCGTCGAAAAAGGACTCCCCGGATTTTCTATCGGTAAGAAAGAGGATAAATTGGGAATCCGTGGATCGGACACTTGCGAATTGTACTTTGATGAGTGTAAAGTCCCGGCTGAAAATTTGATTGGAAAAGAAGGAGACGGGTTCCGTATTGCGATGAAAACCCTGAACGGCGGGCGGATCGGCATCGCCTCACAAGCACTTGGGATAGCCCAAGCATCTTTGGATAAATCGATCGAATATGCAAAGGAACGAAAACAGTTTGGAAAACCGATTGGCAGTTTTGGTGCTATCCAAAGTAAATTGGCGAATATGGCGATCAATGTGGAAGCCTCCCGGTTACTCATTTTGAAAGCCGCAAAATTAAAAGATGAGCATAAACCGTATGCTAAAGAAGCCGCAATGGCAAAACAATTTGCTTCACAAACCGCCGTCGATGCTTCTAGAGAATGTGTGCAAATCTATGGAGGATATGGGTACATGCAGGAATATGGAGTAGAGCGTCTCATGAGAGATGCGAAGATTACTCAGATTTACGAAGGAACATCAGAAATTCAAGAGTTGGTTATTGCCAGGGCAATAATGGAAGGAAAATAACATGAAAGACATGAATAGTTTACAAAATATTGATTGGGATAGCCTTACATTTAGTCTAACGCCGACACGGTCTATGTATATGGCGACCTGCAACGCCGGTGAAGAATGGGACCCCGGAAAGTTGGTGCCGTTTGGAGATATTAGCTTTTCACCCGCTGCAGGTGTATTGAATTATGGGCAAGGCGTGTTTGAAGGAATGAAAGCTTTTCGTACGGTCAAGGATCGAATCGTCCTCTTCCGTCCGGAGAAAAATGCTGTCAGAGCCGCCGGTTCTGCACAGCGGGTCTGCATTCCACCTGTACCGACGGAGATGTTTTTGGATGCCGTAAAATCTGTTGTAAAAGACAATGCAGATTATATCCCGCCGTTTGGTAAGGGAAGTCTGTATATTCGTCCGGTCATCTGGGGTTCAGGCCCCATTTTAGGTGTAGCTCCGGCACCGTCATACATGTTTTTAGTTTATGTGTCGCCGGTAGGTCCGTATTTCAAAAGCGGTGTGAAGAGTCTTCATCTCAAGATTACAAACCAGTACCATCGTGCCGCACCGAAAGGCACCGGCGGACATAAGATTGTCGGAAATTATGCCGTATCGCTCTATCCGCAGCAATTAGCGAAAAAATCAGGATTTGACGAAGCGATATATTTAAATGCTGCTGATGAACGGTTCATCGAAGAGGTTGGTTCAGCAAATATATTTATTTTGAAAGACGATGTTTTAACAACACCTTCCCTGGATGGCTCCATCCTTCCGGGAGTCACCCGTGCTTCGGTATTGAAGATTGCCCGAGAAAAATTGAATTTGCAAATCCGCCAGCGTAATGTCAGTGTTCATGAATTACTGAATGCAGATGAAGTCTTTTGCACAGGCACAGCGGTTGTAGTCACTCCGGTCGGGATGATTACAACCAATTTGCATTCTCAGACCATAAATAATAATGAAATGGGTCCAATAACAACTCAATTACGTGAGATGCTTCTTGGCATTCAGCAGGAAACCCATGAAGATCCCTTCGGGTGGATTTGTCCGCTAGATGAATAAATATAGACATCCAAGACGCCAAGCTCGTGAGGCTGTGTTTCAAGCTATGTACGCACGTGAAATCTCTGGAGATGACGATAAGAAAATATTACGTGATATTATCTTTCGATATTCATTTAACAAAGAGACAGTTGAGTTTGTGTCCGACCTATACACAAACACGGTCAAACAAACAGAATGGATAAAAAATACAATCAGCCGGCATTTGAAAAACTGGCAAATACATCGGATTGCGTTATTAGATCGTCTCATCCTTCAGATGGCTGTCGGCGAGTTGTACTTTATGGATGATGTTCCGCATAAAGTTTCCATTTCAGAAGCAATTGAAATTGCTCGGTATTACAGCACTGAGGAGAGCTCCGGATTTGTCAACGGAATTTTAGATGCCGTGTATAAAGAAATTAAAAAAAATAGTAAACAGTAGAAGGCTTTGCAATAATCAGAATGATACAATTTTTAAAAAATATATTCGGATCAAAATCAGATCGAGAAATTAAATCGTTATGGCCTATCGTGGAAGACATCAATCGTTTCACAGAGACATTAACGCAAAAAACAGACGAAGATCTCGTTGCTCGAACCCAAGAAATTAAAGATGCAATTACTCAGGTAAGGGAGAACGCTGAAGAGGAGATATCAGGAAAAGATATTGACGCAAAAGAAGCACAAAAACTTGTTCTGAAGGCAGTGCATAAAGCGTTGGATGACTTCATGGTTGAAGCGTTTGCGATGGTCAAAGAAACGTGTAAGCGGATGGTCGGACAGTCATGGCAAGTCAGCGGGCAGGAATTAGAATGGAATATGATTCCGTATGATGTGCAGATTTTAGGGGCGATTATTTTGCATCATGGAAAAATTGCAGAAATGAAAACCGGTGAAGGAAAGACGCTTGTGGCGACCTTGCCCATCTATCTGAATGCGCTGACCGGACGCGGTGTTCACATCATTACCGTCAACGATTATCTCGCCAGACGGGATGCCGAGTGGATGGGGGAGGTATACAAACGACTGGGCCTTACAGTGAGCTTCTTACAAAACACCATGGATAACGACCACCGTAGGGATGCATATTCCGCTGATATCACGTATGGGACCAATACCGAATACGGGTTTGATTATCTGCGGGATAATATGTCGTTGACAGCCGAGGAGCAAGTACAGCGCGGACATGCCTATGCCATCGTTGACGAAGTTGATAGTGTTCTCATAGACGAAGCTAGAACTCCGCTGATTATTTCCGGTGCGGTAGATGCTCCGGTAGATGACACATTTCGGCAACTGCGTCCGCTCATACAAAATTTAGTAAAAAAACAGAATATCCTTGTATCAAACTTGGTACGTGATGCAGAATCTCTGCTTAAGGATGGAAAAGATTCAGAAGCAGGGTTGAAATTATTACAAGCCCGACGCGGTATGCCAAAACATCGCCGACTGATGAAAATATTCCAGGAAACCGGGATGATAAAACTGGCGCATAATGTCGAGTCTGCATATATCCGGGATAAGATTATGCACGAAGTTGATGAGGATTTATACTTTAGTGTCGAAGAGAAATCTCATGTTATGGATATTACGGAAAAAGGACGAAATTTTCTTGCCCCGGACAATCCGGAAACGTTTGTCATCCCTGACTTGGGCGAAATGCTAAACGATATCGATAGCAGAGATGACTTATTGCCCATCCAAATTGCGCAGGAAAAAGAGAAAGCACATCAACTCCATGCGGAACGAAGTGGTAAAATTCACAATTTAAATCAACTGCTTCGGGCATTTTCATTGTATGAAAAAGATGTCGATTATGTAGTGCAGAATAACAAAGTGATGATCGTGGATGAATTTACCGGGCGTGTTTTACCCGGCAGACGATATAGTGAGGGCTTGCATCAGGCGCTGGAGGCAAAGGAAGATGTTACTATCGAGCGTGAAACACAGACAATTGCAACAATTACGATTCAGAATTATTTCCGCCTTTATGATAAACTATCAGGGATGACCGGAACGGCGGAAACAGAAGCAGAAGAGTTTGGTGCCATTTATAACCTTGATGTAACAGTGATTCCGACACACAGCCCAATTGTGCGTGATGACCGAAATGATTTGGTGTATAAAACCAAACGAGAAAAATACAACGCTGTGATTGAAGAATTATCGTCGTGTTTTCTGAAAAAACAACCGGTGCTGGTCGGGACGATTTCCGTGGAAATTTCTGAGTTACTTTCACGAATGCTCAAACGAAAAGGAATACCGCATAATGTGTTGAATGCTAAACAGCATCAGCGGGAAGCCGAAATTGTCACCCGTGCCGGACAGCCGGGCTCAATTACGATTGCGACAAACATGGCCGGACGTGGAACGGATATCAAGTTGGGTGACGGGGTCACGGACATAGGCGGACTGCATATACTTGGAACAGAACGGCATGAATCCCGCCGGATTGACCTTCAGCTACGGGGACGGTCAGGACGACAGGGAGACCCGGGCTCGACACAGTTTTATCTGTCACTGGAAGATGATTTAATGCGACTGTTTAACAGTGAACGGGTCGCGGCAATTATGGATAAAATGGGTGTGGAAGAAGGGGAAGTTATCACAGCAAAAATGGTGACCCGCGCCATCAGTAATGCTCAGAAAAAAGTGGAACAGCGAAACTACGGCATCCGAAAACACTTGCTCGAATACGACGATGTGATGAATCAACAGCGGCAAGTTGTGTACGATTTGCGTAACCAGGGACTCCATGGAGAAAATATCCGGGAGACGGTCATGGAATTCATAGAAGACTTTGTCGAAGATGAAACTGCCACATTGCAGGAGCAGCGATCTGACGAGTGGGACTGGGAGAATCTGAAGCACATTTTTTCTTCGCATCTGTTGGTTAATGTTGAGCAAGACAGTATTTCAAGTTCATCGGAGTTGTCGGAAATATCCGTTGATGACTTAAGAGATTTTATCCTAAAACAGGCAAAAGAAGTCTATGCAGCCAGAGAATTGCTGATGCCTGAAGAGGTGATGCGCGGATTTGAGCGATTCATTATTTTGCGCACCATTGATGAAAAATGGAAAGACCATCTGTATGGGATGGATCAAATCCGTGAGGGAATCAATTTGCGTGCGTATGGTCAAAAAAATCCGTTGTTGGAGTATAAGTCCGAAGGATTTCAGTTGTTTCAGGAAATGATGGCGGATTTAAACCGAACGACGGTTCAACGATTATTACGTACCCAATTACAGGGAATGGAACAAGCTCCGCAGATACAAACTCGCCAAGTCCATAATGTTCGGACGCAGCACGATGACACCACCGGTATGGGATTTGCCGCAGCACCGGAAGGAGGACAGGCAAACCGTCCACAGCAAGCATCAAGAACCCCTGTGCACGTCGAAAAAAAATACGGTCGAAATGAAATAATTACTGTCATCAGTCCCAGTGGCAAAAAAGAAGAGATTAAATATAAAAAACTTCCTCAGTATATCAATCGGGGGTATAAACAAGCATAAATAGTGATTGGCGACTAATGTCGTGTCAAGTCTGTATTGACGCAACCAAGTTTGGTTATCTTTATCATTATCTTTGTTGAATATCTTCCGTCTATGAATAAAACATTTG
>JACNKV010000013.1 GCA_014381855.1 Fidelibacterota bacterium
GATTGAGCCGGTACGATTGATGGACGATATGGAAAAAATGGGAATTAAAATAAAAATAAACTAACCGCGAATTAACGCTAATGAGCGCGAATAAAACAAAAAATAACAGTAAGTTTTCTGTTTTATATCATTATCAGGTAAAAGAAAGGGGGAAAAAGAATGACACAATTATTAGAAAAAGAGTTGGTCTATAAAATTGTTGGATGTGCAATGAATGTTCATAGCGGCGTTGGGCCGGGATTGCGGGAGAAAACTTACGAAAGAGGATTGTACATAGAATTTGATCTTGAGAACCTTGAATTTAACCAACAAGCAGAATTTGCTGTACATTATCGGGGAAAGAAAATAGACGAATTCATTCCGGATTTGATTGTTAAAAACAAAGTTGTTGTAGAAATAAAAACTGTAGAATCTATTAACGATGAACATAGAGGACAGTTATTGAATTATTTGAGAATAACAGGAATTGAAGTTGGTTTGATACTCAATTTCAAACCCGCAAAACTTGAATGGGAACGCTTGGTCCTTAAAACAGCACGAAAATAAAACCAAAAGCGAATTATCATTAGTATATGTGAATAAAATAAAGAAAAAAATTATTACAGGAAGAAATTTTGTAAACAGTAAAAATTAATAAACATGGCTAGCCTTGAATCGCTTTTATTGCATTAGCGAAAATTAGCGTTCATTAGCGGTTATAATGAAAGGGGAATTATGAGAGATAAACTATTAATTAAACTAGCAGATTTGGCTGTAACCAGAACCCGTTTGATGATGACGGCTGTTATCATCCTGACATTATTCTTTGGGTATCTGTCCGAACAAATTGAGTATACGACTAAATGGTCGGATATGCTCCCAAAAGGCGACAAGCGCACTGTTGAGTTCGATCGTATTCTGGAGGAGTTTGTATCCGCATCCAGTATTGTCATTGTGGTGCAGGGAGAAGAGAATCAAATCAAGGCATTTGCGGATGATATCGCCCCCCAGCTTTTGCAGCCCCTTCCGGTGCCAGACAATGACATAGAAAAGAAAGTATACGTCCGACGGGTGGATTATAAGCAAGAAGTGGATTTTATTCAAGAACATGGGTTTATGCTCATGAAAGAATCGGATTTAAAAAATATGAAGAACGTTTTCCAAAATGAAGGCCTTCTCCCTCTTTTGACGAATATTAATGATAGCTTTGAAAAAGAATATATTCAAACAGATGAATCCTTAAGCACCCGAGAAAAAGAAGATGGCGCCTACATGTTTCTGGATGGAATTGAAACATGGCTGGATATTATGGAGCGTCGTATCAATGGCGAAGATGTGGATATTTCTGAAACCCATGCCGCTGTTGATAAACTGTTAACAGGCGACCCGTATTTCATATCCTATGACCGTCAAGCACTTATCCTGAATGTTATTCCCAATTTCAGTATGATGGATATGGACTTGATGATTGATGGGACAGATGCTGTGCAGACACTTGTGGATGAGATGCTGAAGAAATACCCAAACGTAAGCGCGGGACTCACCGGCAGCATACCCCTGGGGCACGATGAAATGGTGTACGGAATGGAAGGACTTGAAGTCACATCCATTATTGCCTTCATTGCCATCGGGGCGTTGCTGTTTGTTTCATTTCGCATGTGGGTGGCGCCGGTGTTGGCGTTGACAAACCTTATGGTCGGTTTAATCTGGGCGGCCGGTGTGTCTTCTTTACTGGTTCCGGTTATCAGTGTTATGTCCATGATGTTTATGGTAGTGTTGATTGGGCTGGGAATCGATTTTTCTATTCATATTATTTCCAGTTTTACCGAAATGCGAGCCATCGGCCAGCCTCTCCACGAAGCAATGCGCAATGGACTGTTGAAAACAGGAAAAGGCGTCATGACCGGCGCGCTGACAACGGCATCAGCTTTTTTAGCTCTGATGATTGGCGACTCAAGGCTCATGAGTGAAATGGGTTTGCTCACGGGAATCGGCTTACTTGCCATTGCAGTAACAACATTTACGCTTTTACCCGGTTTACTGGTTATCCGGGAACGTCATAGAGAAAAAAAGTTCATTAAGAAGGGACTGCCGGTCGAAAGAAAAAGCAGAGATATTTCATTCGTTGTATTGGGAAATTTAGGGGTTGCTTTGAAAAAGCGATACCAATTCACGATTTTAGGTGCAGTTGTGCTTACAGGACTTTTAACATGGTCGGCATTTAATATCACGTTTGATTACAATTTCATGAATATTGAGCCGGAAGGGATTCCCAGCATTACGCTGCAGGATACGGTTCTGGATAAGTTTGATTTGAGCATGGACTTCGCTTATCTGGTGGCGGTCGGAGAGGATGAATCCCGTTTTCTTGCAGAACAGGCAAAAGAGTATTCTTCTGTAGCAACGGTGGAAGATATTTCTCTGTATCTTCCATCAGCAGAGGAACAGGAAAAACGAAAACCGCACATAAAAGAAATTCAACATCTGATCTCCAGCGCAAAAACAACACAGCTTTACACTCTTGAAGATTTGAATATGTTGAATCAAGAAATCGAACGGTTGGAAATGAATATTATGGAAATGCAGGTACTTGCATTTCTTGGAAGACAAGATAAAGTGGATCAAAAGTGCCGGATGCTGGCAGGAGATCCGGACTATGAACCGACCGAAACCATATTTACCCGGCTAAAGTCTCTTATGGATTCTCAAGATAAAGTTGTTCTTGTCGGGTTAAATTCGTTCCAAAACGATTATTCGGATTATTTCAAAAAAAGAGTGCTGAAAATGACCAATATGGATCCCATTTCTTTGGAAAATTTACCGGTGTCTATACTAGATCGATATAGTAACCGTGACAGGACATTGTTTTTGGTAACCGTTCTCCCCGGTCATAACATTTGGCAGGATGCCAAATTTCTAGATCGTTTTACGGATGACTTGGAAGAAATCAGCACCAGGGCCACCGGTTTTCCGCCGGTGTTCAGGGCATTAATTGATATAATCGGCAGAGATGGCCGCAATGCGGCATTGCTAACTATTATTGTTGTATTTTTCTTGTTGTGGATTGATTTCAGACATCCGGGGCACGCCCTTATGGCAATGATTCCATTGGCGGCCGGAATGGTTTGGATGGTGGGAATCATGGCCTTGGTAGGCAAACAATTAGATGTGGTGAATGTCATGGGAATTCCCATGATTCTCGGTATTGGGATTGATGACGGCGTACATATTGTTCACCGTTGGCGTAGGGAAGGGTTTGATTCCGTAAGAACTGTTTTTTCCAGCACAGGAAAGGCAATTCTGCTGACATCCCTCACAACTATTCTTGCGTTTGGTTCGCTGGTGTTTTCCATCTGGCGCGGTTACGGCAGCTTGGGAATCGCCTTGTCAATCGGCGTAACAACATGTTTTTTGGCAACGATTTTAATAATCCCGGCGGTTATGGGTTGGGGTGAAA
>JACNKV010000033.1:0-11415 GCA_014381855.1 Fidelibacterota bacterium
ATGTGTCATTCCGAAATGAGGTACGAATGAGGAATCTACTTAATTTTGTGTTGGGAGTTCAGTTTTATACACTAGTTTAAGGTGAGAGAAGGTTCTCATCATCACGATTTAATTTTAACTAAAAAAACGAAAGGCTAAACCATGAAAATTGCTATACCAACGAGGGGTAATAAAGTTGATGATCACTTTGGTCATTGCGAATATTACACGATTTTTGAAATAGATGATGAGAAGAATGTTGTTTCGAGGCAGAGGTTTGACTCTCCTGTCGGATGCGGATGTAAATCCAATGTGATACCATTATTGATGGATGAAGGTGTCAGTATAATGCTTGCCGGGAGCATGGGAAATGGTGCTTTCAATAAATTAACGACTTCAGGGATATCCGTTGTGCGGGGTTGTTATGGCAGTATTTCGGATGTATTCAACTCGTGGCTGGAAGGTGAAGTTAGTGATTCAGGTGTTGGCTGTCAAACCCCTCACGATTGCAGTGATTGATTAGGTCGTAATTAGTTCAACTACTAAAACAGAACCCTCAAGCTTGAGGGTTCTGTTTTTTATTGATATACTACAATTTATTTTACACGCGGGAAACGTGAAGTGCCGCGGTTATATCGCGGATCTCCTTCTTTATATCCCAATGCTTTCCAGTCAAATCTAGTTTCTTCGATTTTGCTGTGGCAATCTTTGCATCCAAGCGCTTTTTCTTTTGGGGCGACCATATGATTAATCTTCCACCACATTTCGGTTTCTACAAATGTGTATTTACCACTGTAATCTAATCCATAATTGGCAGCACCGACGGAAACAGATTTATCCCAGTCAAAATGTTTCCAGTACCCACCGCCAAACAGATGAGTCGGGAGTAAATACAAGTTCTTTTTGTCGGCAATTTGTTTACCGCGATGAATTTTGAACGGATAGATGAGAGCGGAGTTATCCTCTATGCTTCCAACAGGAGCTGTGATTTTATTGGAGGAATCCAAATTGATTTTGTCTCCGACCACCATATGTTCTGATGCTCCATTATACCATGCATACTGCGGAACGACATTTTTTCCCCAGACAAATGCCCCTTTTTTCTTATGGTACGTTGGCATACCATATTGATCTTCTTCGTGAGGTCTAGACTCACCGGCTTGGGACCAGTCCCATTCCATTTTCGTCGGATTTTCACGGGCAAATTCAGGGATGTGACAGGTTTGGCAAGCGATTGTTTTGGCGTGCTGATCATAGAAGACGGCATATTTATCATGCGGATCTTCATCATGGCAATTTGTGCAGGATAATGTCCCACGGTGAGAAGAAACAGATAATGCATTTCCGGAAATGGAATGGTCGGTAGATTCATGGCAATCCACACATGTAAAATCTTCGCCACCCATGTGAACATCTAATTCTTCGGAAGGATTAACCAGAGCTTTTTCTAAATCGCCGTGTTTAACGTTGTTTCCTCCCCCGCCGTAAAAGTGGCAGCTTCCGCACGCCATACGCGTTGGAGTGCCGCCAACAGAACTTGCAACAGCTTCAAGCTCAACAGCTTCGAAATACTTCCCGCTTTTTGGTGGGAACTCCTTTCGTTCCATGGCAGGATAACCGGCCGCCGTCGGGAATTTTTTATACGTCCCTGTATGGTCATGACAAACAAGACAGTCTATGTTCATTGGATCAGAAAAATCAAAAGAGTCATCTTTCCATCCGTAGCCTGCGTGGCAACTGGTGCATCGTGCTTCATTTCCTTTTAGTCCAATACAAAAATTGTTAAGCACCGTTTTCTTTCCAAGGACGTGTTCACCTGATTTACTCGGAATAGTTGTCGGATCAGACCCCCATGTCCAATGAACATTTTGCATAAATGAGAACGCAGCATCATCGTGACAATCCAAACACATTTCTGTGACTTCATGGACAGATTCGAAAGGACCTTCGCCTTCAAAGTATTCAGAATGGTCTTCAGTAGCCGTAAGTAAATTGAATAGAAGGAGTGAAGAGGTCAGTAATATCATGTGTGATTTCATTGGTACTTCTTTAGTTAATTGTATTATTTACTTTAGATTATCTCAAATATCTAACCTGAATTTAATACGAAGTTCACACATATCGAAAGGAATGGAATGAAAAACTACGATAAAAACCATGAACGCTTATACGTGAACATTTATCCATATGCAAAGGCGCACAAACCCGCTGGCGGACGCTAACAATAAGTCAAAGTATGCATAAATATACAGAATATATGTAAAATGATAAATAATCCTTGCTCTATTTTGCAGGGGGGTGTTACATTGTCTGACGCCAAATCAGGAAAAAAGATTTTCTCTGGCAGAAAATGTGATTCGGCGCACACGCAATAAGAGCAAGCTTGATTCCGGCTGAAATATTGAGTAGAATTGCGAAAGAAATACATGGAATACAAAGTAGATACAATTTTTTATGGGATAATTAATCGGCAGGGTGTAAAATCTCCTTCTGTCATAGCGGCATTTAATGCGATTATGATGGAGGTTTCTCTGGCCAATATCTCAGAGTGAAAAAGTTTCGTTACGATACAAATAGAAAAAAGGAGATAAATGATGGGTTCATTCTTTAAAAAACAGATGGTATTTTTGGTTGCAGTTCTTGCACTAAGTACCTTTTCATTTGGACAAGATTTCGCTGTTTCTTTAACTGCAGCGGGAGGTTCAGGTAACTATAATTTAACTGTCGGAATGTCACCGACCGCAACAGATGGATATGATGAAGGGATTGATCTGTATGCACCTCCGGCACCCCCGCCACCTGCATTTGATGCCGCAATAGGATGGGGTGGAGACCGGTATTACCGACAAATTGTTACGACAACGACAGAAACGGTTGAGTTCGATATCCAACTTCAATACCCTGAAGAAAACATTATCACCCTCAGCTGGGACAACACCGGCTGGGCAGCTCTGGGCAGTTTTGTCTTACAGGATGCATTTGGCGGTATAATGGTTAACGTTAATATGCTTGAAGAAACGAGCGTAGTGTTAACAAACCCGGCATTGAACACATTAAAACTATTTGTAACGGCGACACCTCCTCTACAAGGACCAACCGCCGACTTTACGGGAGATCCTTTGAGTGGATTTACCCCACTTGCTGTGAGTTTTTCAAATGCGTCAACAGAAGGAGATGCAACGATTGTATCCTATGTGTGGGATTTTGGAGACGGCGGAACCAGTACAGATGCGAATCCGACCTACACATATCAGGCTGCAGGCGAATATACGGTCTCGCTTACAGCAACCGATGAAAATGGACTCACGGATGCTGAAGAAAAAGATGCATATATTGTCGTGAATGATCCTGTGGATCTTACGGCGGATTTCTCCGCGAATCCTACGTTTGGTACGGCACCGTTAACTGTACAGTTTACCGACCTTTCCTATCCGACCACCGGATATGAAATAACCGCATGGGCTTGGGAATTTGGCGATGGATCAACCAGCACAGATCAAAACCCGGCACATGAGTATGCAGAAAATGGTTCTTATACGGTTTCACTTACCGTAACCGATGCCACTGGCACGGATACAAAAACGGCCACTGATTTTATTTTGGTCTCCGACATTCCGATTGGTGACCCGAATATTGCACTGTCTATGTTCGTAGAAGGGCCGGATTTTGGATACAATCTTGGATTTGGTTTTTCTCCGAATGCAACGGATGGATATGATGAAGGAATTGACCAATATGCTCCTCCGGCACCTCCACCGCCATCTTTTGATGCCGCGTTGACATGGCCACTGAATAGCGAGCGGTACTTTACACAAATTTTAAACGGATCTGTTGATGATCTGACAGAGCATATTTATGGTATATCGCTTCAATATGCTTCTGATAACCTGATTACTATCACGTGGGATAACACAGATTGGGATATGCTTGGTTCATTCCGTTTGACTGATGCATTCGATGGAGCATTGGGAATTGATATTGACATGACCCAACAAACATCTTTAATCCTTGATAACAATGCATACACTTCCTTGAAATTATGGGTAACTCCCAGCGGTGTTTCTGCTCCTAATGCAGATTTTACTGCGGATGTAACCACAGGTTTCCCGGGAATGACGGTGACCTTTTCAGATGCAACCGTTCCTGGTTCAGGTGACCTTGTCTCATGGGCATGGGATTTTGGCGACGGCGGAACAAGTACAGAACAGAATCCGGTACATATTTATGAGACAGAAGGCTCTTACACCGTTGGTTTGACGGTCACAGATGTTGTTGGATTTACATCCACTGAGACAAAAACTGACTTTATTGTGGTGAACCCCTTTGAAGGAGCCACTGCAGATTTTAGTGCCGATGTCACTTCAGGACCACCGCCGTTAACGGTGAACTTTACGGATCTTTCCGCAACGGATGAAGGATTTAGCATCGTTTCTTGGGCGTGGGATTTTGGCGACGGAGGAACAAGTACAGAACAGAATCCGACCCACCTTTTTGAAAACGAAGGTCAATACACAGTGTCTCTTGCTGTGGTTGACGAAAATGGATTCACAGACACGTTGGTTCGCGATAACTATATTCATGCGGTCATTGAACCACTCTATGCTCCAGTCAATCTTTCCGCAAGTGTAAGCAATCAGGTTGATGTATCTCTGGAATGGGATGAACCGATTGATCCGAACAACATGTGGCTGAATTATGATAGTGGTGAAAATAATGACGGGATTGGTCTTACCGACGGCGGAACATTCTATGTTGCTGCACGATGGGAGCCATTTCAATTAACTCCATATGACGGAATGTATCTTGACTTAGTCAAGTTTTTCCCGAGAAGTGCCACTGCTGAGTTCACCATCAAAGTATGGTATGGCGCAAATGCCGGAACCTTAGTTCATGAACAAGCCGTAACAGATTATATTCCGGAAGCTTGGAACGAGATTACTCTGTCAAGCGCAATAGAAATTGATGCCACACAAGAACTATGGATCGGATATGAACTTACCCATGCCGGTGGAGAGTTTCCTGCAGGATGTGATGCCGGACCCGCTGAAGCCGAGTATGGAGATATGCTTAGTATGGACGGAGTTGCCTGGGAATCTATGGCAAATGCTTACGGATTGAACTATAACTGGAACATCCAGGGCCACTTGACACTGGATGGACGGAGTTTAATGCTGGCTGACATACCGGATGATATTATGCCGGGAATGACGGTCTTAAACACTGTGAAACATGACGGTCCGTTTGAAAAAGGTGGGCTTGGAATTGTTGACCATACTCGTTCAGTTCATACACGCGATTTTCAGAATTACAAAGTGTACCGAAACGGCGAATGGAT
The DNA here is from genome assembly GCA_014381855.1 of Fidelibacterota bacterium. Lineage (GTDB taxonomy): Bacteria > Fidelibacterota > Marinisomatia > Marinisomatales > JACNKV01 > JACNKV01. The sequence goes on from JACNKV010000033.1 coordinate 5,315, forward strand.
TGGAAACTCTTACAACGAATCTTACGAAGACCTTGGATTGGCAAATGGCGATTATGAGTACTACGTGACAGCTTTTTACGATGGCGGTGAATCTGATCCGACAAACACGGTCGATGTTAATATTTACTTCGATCCGAATTTTCAAGTACTTGAAGTTGTCATCTTTACGGATAATTATCCTACTGAAACCACATGGCAACTAGCAGACGCAGGCGGAAATATTGTAGCCACCGATGAAGGTGTCATTACGGATCCCGGTACATTGTACGAATGGGAAGTACAGGTCTTCGTGGGTGATTACACTTGGACGATTTTTGATGCGTGGGGTGATGGCATTTGCTGTGCCTATGGTGAAGGATATTATGAGATTTACCTCAATGGAGAGTTGTTAGGAACCGGTGGAGAGTTTACTACCGATGAAAGCGTAAATATCATTGTTGAATCTTTAATCTTTGGTACTGTAAATGGTACCGTAACCGATGATACCGGAAGCCCGGTTGGCAATGTTTCGATTTTGGTTAATGACGAAGTGTATGCCACGACATCCGGAAACGGAAGTTATTCCTTTGATATTTTCCCGGAAACCTACGATGTCACTGCTGCAAAATTTGGGTATGTCAGTTCAACGGTTGCGGATGTTGGTGTTGTACAAGATTCTACAACAATCGTGGACTTTGTATTAACACCTGCCGGAACAGGAACACTTGCCGGTACCGTGACAGATGCTGAAGATTCTTCCCCGATGGCGGGTGTGAATATTGTCATTAATGGCACAGATTACAGTACGTTAACGGATGAAGCAGGTGCTTACCTTTTTGAGGAAGTATTTGAAGGCACTTACGATGTTACAGCTTCGATCGACGGATATTTCACTCAAACAGCAGATGATGTAACGATTGTTGAAGATGAAACGGTTACACTTGATTTTGCAATGGAAGTCTATACGTTTCCTGTGGATTACTGGAATGACTTTGAAGACAATGACGGCGGACTAACCGCAAATGGAGGCTGGGGTTGGGGATCTCCTTCTGCCGGTCCTTCGGGTGCATATTCCGGGGTCAATCTTTGGGGGACGAACCTAAGCGGTGACTATGATAACAATGCCAACTATACATTAGAGACTACTGAAGAAATCCTTATTTCGAATAGTGGCTATATGCTGGAATTCTGGCATTATTATGATATTGAAAACTACTGGGATGGCGGAAACGTAAAGATTTCCACCGACAATGGAAACAGTTGGGAAATTATTGAACCAACAAACGGATATCCTGAAGACGCTGCTTCAAGTGCTAATGCAGGAATCCCTGACGAACCATGTTTTACCGATAACTCAGATGGATGGATAAAAGCAGAATTTGATCTCTCTGCATATGCCGGGCAAATCGTGTTCTTCAGATGGCATTTCGGCACGGATGGATCTGTCCAATATCCAGGTTGGTATATTGATGATGTTCGTGTCTATGAACAAACGTTTGGTTCATTGGATGGAACTGTGACAGAACTCTCCACAGGAGCTGCGATTTCCGGCGCTGTTGTAACGGTTGGTGGGTTAACCGGCACAACAAACTCAGACGGGTACTATACGATTAACAATATTGTAGCATTTACGTACAATGCTGTCTGTGAAGCCACAGGATATAATATCGTTGTCTCTGAGGTGGAGGTTCTTCCTGATGTCACGACGACTCTTGATTTTGGTTTGACAGCCCCAACTATGGATATTGATCCGCAATCGTTAAGTGTTGTGATTGATCCGAATGAAATTTATACGGAATCAATAACGATTACCAATAACGGAAACGGGTTACTGGAATGGCGTGGAAGCATTGCGACTCAGGATCGCGAAGAGTTTGATGCAGACTTACCGCTAGTTTCAGACTTACGGGAAGCGTTGAACCTTAATATTCCTAAGAGTTATCGATCTTCAGGACTTGCTCCTGAAGCACCGTTGAATCCACCATTAGATCACACTGTGCTCCTTGATCGAGACACAGAATCATACGCGTATAATGCTTATGATCCAACGGGATCTATTCCTGCCGGACCTATTAGTTTTTATCTGGAAAGTCCTGGTAGTGTGACTCCATTCGGTTCAGAGGCCTCTAACTTTATTGCCACAGCTGATTGGGTGGATGACGTTTGGTATGGAGTTATCTATGGTGGTACTCTGATTACAATTGATATGGAAACCGGTGAGTATACGACCATCGGAAGCACAGCAGATGTCATGGGAATGGCTTATGACTGGACAACTGAAACCATGTACGGCGTCGCCTTTGGCGGAGAACTATATACAATTGACCTTGAAACCGGTGCTTATGACCAAATTGCAACAACGCAAGGTAATATGATTACCATGGTGTGTAGCAATGACGGAATTCTCTATGGATTTGACTTAGATGCAGACACTTTTGGTATGATCGATAAGGTCACCGGAGAGTGGACAGTAATCGGGTCGGTAGGATTCGATTTCAGTTACGCTCAGGATGCTTCATTTGATCACGCAACCAACACCTTATACTGGGCTGCATATGATGTAGCGCTTGGTGGAGAACTTGTTACCGTTGATTTAGAAACCGGTGCTGCGTCTCTGGTTGGACCATTCCCTGGAGGATTGGAAGCCACAGGATTTGCAATCCCCGGTAGACCGGATACATGGTTAACGATTGAGCCCAATGCAGGCGTACTTGACGCAGGTGCAAGCGGAACCGTCGTTGCAACGTTTGACGGGACAGATATTCTTCCGGGCACAACATTGATTGCAGACATTACCTTTGCACCAACACCTGAGGTCGGGGATGTCGTTGTCCCGGTTACCCTGGTCGTTGGGACAATGGAATTTGGATCTGTGTCTGGAACAGTTTCTCTCGAAAATACTCCTTACAGCACAGGAAATATGAGTGATGTATTGATCACAATCGGACCGTATGCGACCACACCTAATGATGACGGAAGTTACTTTTTTGCAGTTTATCCGGGAACATACGAAGCTACCGCTTCATTGGTCGGATATGAAGATGCCGTAATCGGAACCGTCGTTGTTGAAGAAGGTGCTGAGACATCCGGTGTGAACTTCGATTTGAACTGTCTGATGGCAGGTCTGTCCGGAACGGTGACTGAATACGGAACCGGGATTCCGGTTCCAGGCGCAACGATTACGCTTGTTGGTATGGAAATGTCAGACGTAACGGATGGCAGCGGTCACTATGAATTCTTAGGAATCATAGAAGGGACATATGAACTCTTAGGTGAACATGATGCCTACGAAGATGCATCTGCCGAGACCAACGTAAGCCAGGATGCAATGAACATTGTAGATATGACAATGCAAGAACATGCAGATCCACCGTTAAACCTTACTGCTGAAGTCCAGAACTACAATGATGTACACCTTGCATGGAATTCACCGGTACCCGGTGGTGGAGATGCGGAATTGCTCATCCAGATCCTAACCGATAACTACCCCGGTGAAACCAGCTGGGATATCATCAGTGAGGATGGAACCTTTATTGATGGCATAGAACCCGGAAGTCTATCTGAAGCAGGAACGCTTTATGAATGGCCTCTTGTTTTAGAAAGCGGAACATACACCTTTACAATTTATGATGCGTTTGGTGATGGGATTTGCTGCTCCTACGGTGAGGGATATTACAACCTTCTTATCAATGGTGATTTGATTGCCACCGGCGGTGAGTTTGCCACAGAAGAAAGTGTTACGTTCAATACAAGCGGGATGGTCAATGCAATTTCACGTTCATCCTATGCTGAACAACACGATGCTGTAAAAGGTGAATTACCTGAAAATTACCAGGATTTACCGATAGTCACTGAAACAACAGAATATAACTGGACAGAAAGAAACCGGGAATTCCTCGGGTACAACGTATATCGGAATAACAACCTTATTGCCGAAGATATCAGTGATACAACCTACGTTAATGACAATGTTGCAAATGGTACATATATCTATGGTGTTAAGGCTGTATACTCCTCCGGAATTTCTGAGCCGGCTACGGTTGAAGTCATTGTAGATGCTCCGCTAATTGCTGATTTCTCATCAGATGTGACAGAAGGTGCTTCTCCGTTGTCTGTGAACTTTACAGATGAATCTACGGAGTTTGGCTCACCGGTTGTCGCATGGTACTGGGAATTTGGTGATGGAGAATCCAGCAACGAACAGAACCCGACACATGTTTACGAAATGATGGGGTCTTACACGGTCACCTTTATGATTATGGATCTTGGTGGAACTTCCGCAACGGAAGTGAAAGAAGACTATATTACCGTAACCGCAGAACCCGGTCCGTGTGAATTTGCGCGAACCATTGATGTCACCGGAAATGGAATTACCTATGACCTGACATTTGGATTCGCATCCTATGCAACGGATGGATATGATGCCGGGATTGACCAGTACGCACCGCCGCCACCACCACCACCGTCATTTGACGCTGCACTTGGCTGGGAAGGTGATCGGTACTTCAAGCAAATCCTTGAAACAGCCTGTGATGAAGAAAGAGTCTATACAATTCAGCTTCAATATGCATCTGATAACCTCATCACGTTGGAATGGGATAACACAGGTCTGGCTGATCTGGGTCTGTTTAGACTCACAGACGCCTTTGATGGTGCATTGGGAGTTGATGTAGATATGACAGAAGAATCCAGTCTGATCCTGGATGACAACGCATACAATACACTAAAACTCTGGGTAACAGCAATCACACCGGAAACCAACTGCGATGAAGTACCGAACGGATTTGAGTTTACTGAAACTCCGTTCTCCGGTGTATTCCAGGGACAGGCAACTGTTGACGGATTGCAAGCTAATGAATGTGACTGGGTAGCAGCATTCGATGCCGATGGCAATTGTGCCGGATCAGTTCAGCTCACTTTGGATGCCGGAATTGCTTACATCAATCTCTCAATTTATGGAGACGATCCTTCGACTTCAGATATTGATGAAGGAATGAATGCTGGAGAAGCCTTTACATTGAAACTATATGATGAATCTGAAAATGCTTACTTTGACTATGGTGTTGCATTTGACGGATGGTTCAATAATAACGGTGCTCCGATTCCTCCATACAATGACCCGACGGTTGTTTATGACTTTTTGTCTGTTCTTGAATTGACAGATGAAATAAGTTTAGCCGCTAACTGGAACCTTGTATCCTTCGATGTGAATATTGAGAATAATGCTCCGGCTACGGTATTTGCTGACCTAATCGCTGATGAAAACCTACAGTACGTAACCGGGTTTGGTGAAGGTGGAGCTACCTTCTTTGACCCTAACGGTCTTCCATTCTTGAATACATTGACCTCTGTTGATGCGAATTTTGGATACTGGGTAAAATCCAATACATCAGCTTCTGTAGCTCAAAATGGTGTAAGCCTTGTTGGTTCCTCCTTTGACCTTAGCTCAGGATGGAATTTGATAGCGTACACACCGCAAGGAAGTATGACGCCAAGTGAAGCGTTTGCAGATATTATCTCAGACGGTAATCTTGTTTATGTTACCGGATATAATGCTTATGGAGCCGTCTTCTTTGATCCGAACGGACCCGACTTCATGAACACGCTTACATCGCTGGACAATGGTTCAGGTTACTGGGTGAAAGTGAATAATGATGTTGCCGGATTTACATATCCGACACCTTCCGGTCGTTTGGCGAAGACATTTGCTCAAAATATCAATCCGAACATTGTGAAAACAAACCACTTCATGTTTGTCAACGGTGAAGCCACATTCGATCATGTCGATTACAAGATTGGCAATAAAGTGAATGTGTATGCATCAAGCGGTATTCTGATTGGTGAGATGGAAATCCTTGAAGGCGGTCTGTTAAGAACAGGTGCCGTTTATGGGGATGATGTCAGCACAGATATAGTTGATGGTGCTAATTTTGGCGAATCGTTAATCTTCAGGATTGGTGAACTTGAATCTGAACCGGTGAATATAACGTTCACAGGATCGATGAATCTCACGAAAGTAAGTTTGACTTTCAAACAGCTTCCTGAGACGTATGCTCTTTCACCGAACTATCCGAATCCGTTCAACCCTGTAACGACCATTCAATACAATCTCCCGGATGACG
>JACNKV010000033.1:12177-17591 GCA_014381855.1 Fidelibacterota bacterium
ACACACGTTGACCAACCCGGCATTTAACACACTCAAACTGTTTGTAACAGCAACAGGATTGGCAACGGATGATATCTTGCTCCCCGAGGAGTTTGCGCTACGTCAAAATTATCCGAATCCGTTCAACCCTGTAACGACCATTCAATACAATCTCCCGGATGACGCACATGTCTCCATGGTGGTTTATGATATCATGGGTCGTCAGGTGAGGACATTGGTGAACGATGTTCAAAGTGCCGGATATAGGACAGTGAAATGGAATGCGACCAATGAAATGGGTCAGCCGGTCAGCGCAGGGATGTATTTCTATGTCCTGAAAGCGGATGACTTTACGCAGATCCGTAAAATGGTCTTGTTGAAATAATCACAAAAAAACCCAAGGCAGTGGGAAGTAACCTTCCCACTGCCCTTATAATCATAAAATAATTATCAGGAGAATGACAATGAAAAAGTTTAACAAATCAACGGGTTTTGTGATTGCGGTATTCGCTTTAACATCCATGCTGTGGGCAGATGCGGACTTTTCCGTTTCGTTTACTGCATCAGGCGGAGGATCTGATTATACGATGACGGTAGGAATGTCGCCGTACGCAACGGATGGATATGATGTTGGTATAGACCAATATGCTCCCCCGGCACCTCCACCACCATCCTTCGATGCGGCAATCGGCTGGGGCGGGGACCGCTACTACACTCAGATTGTCGCCAGTACAGAAAGTGAAGTGGAATTTGATATACAGCTACAGTACCCGGAAGGGAACACAATTGTATTGACATGGGATAATTCCGCGTGGGCATCTTATGGTACTTTTGTGCTTCAGGATGCATTCGGCGGAGCGATGATCAATGTCGACATGAATGCTACAACGACACACACGTTGACCAACCCGGCATTTAACACACTCAAACTGTTTGTAACAGCAACAATCCCGGTTACGAATCCATTTGAGGGATTAACGATACCGACTCCGTATGCGGGTGTGTTTTGGGGACAGGTAACTGTAAGTGGAGAAAATGCAACATCCGATGATTGGATTGCCGTATTCGATGAAGATGGAAATTGCGCAGGAGCAACACCGCTCACAATGAACGATGGAATTGCTTATATTAATTTACCTATCTATGGGGATGATCCTTCGACAGAAGATGTTGATGAAGGCATGAACAGCAGCGAAACCTTTTTGATGAAAGTTTGGGATATGTCGGATAATCTTGTGATAATATATCCCGTAACATTTGATGGTTGGTATAATAATAATGGCGCTCCAATGGATGGATATAATAACATAGACCAAGTCTATAACTTTGAGCTCCCTGTTGGGAACGTGGCTCCCGTAGCCAGAGCAGGAGCAGATCGGACTGTCGAAGGAGGTGTAGTTGTAACCTTAAATGGTTTAGGCTCTTATGACTTAAACAATGATGAACTATCCTATCTGTGGACCTCTCCGAATGGAATCGAGCTATCGGATGTTACGGCCTCTCAACCAACATTTACAGCTCCTGCCGTAGATGAAGATACTCCCTACACATTTTCGTTAGTCGTAAATGACGGAGCATTAGATTCAGACCCGGATGAAGTTGTCGTTACCGTAACACAATATGAAAATAACCCTCCGATACCACCTTGGGATGATGAATATGGTAACTGGGGTGAAAGTTTTGAAACAAATGAGGATACACCATTAATGATTGAACTTACAGTCGAAGATCCTGATGGTGATGATGTGGAAATTATCATCATATCCGATCCTGTACATGGTTCGCTAGATGGATTAGTCTACACACCGAATGAAAACTTTTATGGTGCTGACTCATTCAATGTAGTCGCTTACGATGGTGAACTTTACTCCGAAGAAGCCACTGTGTGGATTACTGTTCTTCCTGTTAATGATGCACCTGTTGTAGATGCAGGGGAAGATTTTGCTGTTGGCCAAAATGTAGAGGTTGTACTTATGGGTGCTGCAGATGATGTGGATAGTGACATTGCGTCTGTTCTGTGGGAAAGTGCAGATGCATCGATTATATTATCCAATGCGAATACAATGGCAGCAACATTTACATCCCCTACTGTTACTGAGATAACGGATTATAGCTTTACTCTGACTGCTACGGATATCGAAGGAGAATCAGGGATTGATGAAATTGTTATTACTGTCGATCCTGCATTGGCGATTGATGATGTTTTACTCCCAGAGGAATTTGCTTTACGTCAAAACTATCCGAATCCGTTTAATCCGGTAACAACCATCGGGTATGATATTGCCGAGTCAGGCAACGTACGGATTTCCGTCTATGCACTGACCGGACAACGAATCAAAACACTGGTGAGCGGTTACAAAGAACCGGGCAGATATGAAGCGACATGGAACAGCACGGATTCGAACGGAAATCTGATGCCAACCGGTGTATACTTTTACGCTATTGAAACATCGACGTATACAGCGACGAAAAAATTGGTGTTGATTAAGTAAGGTCTTCTTAAGCAGAATTAAGAATAACGAGCAGATGTGATAGTAGTGGATATAGATGATAATTTAAAGTCATAAACACAATTTTATATCTATGAAAGAATGGAGAATAAACATGGTTAGAATCCAGTTTAATAACCTGACGATTACGATACTTGTTTTATTCTCCATTCTTTTTTCTCGGGATTCTACTATCACAATATCCGGCATGATTCACAATTTGAATGATACCCCTTTTACATGTGAGAATTCTGATGAAAATTTTGAAGTTGTTTTCTTATCTGAAGAAGGTATTCTGTTTATTGGAGAGTTATCTTTCGGTCATGGAGGGATAAATTATTACGAAGTAGAAATAGATAACGATTTATCAACAGATCCCTCATCAACCATACCAAACTGTATTTCAGTCAGTCAAAATTATCCTAATCCATTTAATCCTGAGACTCGAATAAGTGCTTATGTGCCGAATAAGAGTAGATTTGAGATATTTGATATTCTTGGTAGGGAGATAAATTCAGCGGTGCTAAACAAACGTGGCAATTATGCGTTGACTTGGGGCGGTGCAGATAAAGGTGGGAAAGCGACCTCGGCAGGGATTTACTTATACCGATTGTCTGATGGTAAGACCATTCAAACCGGCAAAATGACTTTGCTGGATGGTGGAAGCACAAGCGGATTAACCTATGCCTACAAGGGTGAAATACAAAATCACAGCCGAAGAAAAACGATAAAAAGAAATCATACTATTAACGGCACACTTCAGGTATCGGCACCGTGTATAACGGATGTAGCTCTGCCTGTCACCGTTTGTCAGGATACAATCATAGATATTCAGTGCAATCAAGCACCCCATGGCTTTGATCGTATTTTTACACCCTATATTGATGATACGTTAATTGTAGATTTAAACACCGTTATTTATAACGACAGCCCCACAATTTTTGAGATATCAGAAAATGAACTCATTACACTCTTAAATGAGGTTACTCTTTTATATATACCGACTGAGGTAGAAACACTGAATGTAGAGGTGACGGGATTTGATAGTTTAGATGTAAACCTGACAGAGACAGTGAATATAACTACTTATTCTAGAATAGATGATACATCACATCCACTTGATGTATCGTGGGAAATTGATACTTTAGGGATCTATTTCAGCAATCTAAGAGATGTCGCCATTGTTAACGAAAATGACATCTGGGCAGTTGGGGAGATACGAACCAACGTGGAAAATCCTTCATTAGATATGAAAAATTTAGTCCACTGGAATGGAGTAGAATGGGAGATGACTAATGTTTTACTTGGTGGTTTAGCTTATGCTATTGAATATTTTCAAGATAATGATATCTGGATAATATTAGAAGGCTTCCCAACGCATTGGGACGGTAACGAATGGACATTATTTCATCTACAGAATATGGGGTTAGACGTACATATCCTTAAAGCTCTTTGGAGTAGTTCTTCGGAGAATATCTATTTTGTTGGTGATCAGGGTAGTTTGGTTCACTATAATGGTATAGAATTCACACAAATAGAGAGTGGAACAGAGATAGATTTAAGAGGTGTGTCAGGATCAGAAGACGGAGAGCATGTATTTGCAGTGGGCTTTAGTAATACGACAGGTCACTCCATTGTATTAGAAATCGAAAACAATCAATGTAATACCTTGTATTATTGTGAAGATGTTATGCCCAGTGATGGGAATATGGGCTCTTTGTACAGGGGGACAGATGTCTCAGGTGATACAGCCTATTTTGCTACAACCCAGGGTTTGTGGAAATATAATTATATCACCGGTGATTCTCTTGTTGTCTTGGGAGAAAATGTTCAGTACGTACATACCCGAGGCGCTCAGAGGATTATTGCACAATCTTCTGATGATATTAGTATCCTTACATGGTCATCAGGATTCATCCATTATAATGGAATAGACTGGCAATTAGATAATACGTTAACATCTCATCTTCCTTCAATCCATTGTATGGGGGGAGACTACAAGGGTAACACAATCGTTGCCGTCGGAGAAGTTTGCCAAGGTTTACATGCATACATTGCAAGAGGTTACCGGGAATCAAATGCTCGCGCCAAAAGAAATGACCCTGCAAAAATGTTACGTAAAATGAATAAATGAAATCATAAACGAAATGGTATCAATAATGAATAAATCAGTAATCGCAACCATATTTGCTTTAATAACTACTTTTGTATTTAGTGAGACAATGGTTATAAATACTAATGAATTCAGTGTACAGGTATTGAATTCAAATGACCAACAAACCACTATCTCATACGATTTTGGTAGTTATAATCGGTTTCCGGTTGAAATAAACGGAGAGACATATTATCGTCTACATGTAGAGAACGAAGCTGTAACCTTTGACAGCGCAGCACCGGAATTGCCGAAGATTACTCGTAGTATCATTATTTCTGATGATGCAAAGGTAAAAGTTAATGTGATTGAATATGAGTATACTGAATATCAATTTCCAATTGTACCTTCGAAAGGTCTGATTCTTCGTACACAGAATCCGGATGAAGTGCCATATACATTTGGTGATATTTATCAGCAAGACACAGAATATCCAATTAATATCGGCGAACTTGGGACCCCTTATATTCTTAGAGATTTCCGAGGTGTTTCCGTAACCGCCTATCCTTTTATTTACAACCCGCAAACCCAAACTTTAAGAGTTTATTACCATTTAATATTAGAAGTAAATACGATTGGAAAAGATGTTGTTAATGTAAAGACGCGTATCACCAACAGCTACGATAAATATTTTGAAGGACTATATAGCGGACATTTTATCAACTTTGATGAAATGCGATATGATACAATAGATGAGCATGGCAGGATGATTGTGATTGCGTACGTAGCTTTCATGGAAGCAATGCAGCCTTTCGTAGATTGGAAGAATCAGAAAGGAATTCCGTGTGATATGT
>JACNKV010000094.1 GCA_014381855.1 Fidelibacterota bacterium
CCCATGAACCAGACATTAACTGGCGGAGACAATCCCGATTGAGTGAAGTTTGGTTAGTTAATACGGTTAAATAAAAAGTGTTGCAGGAAGTAATAATATTTATTAGCTTTCATGCGAGGGATAATGGTGCTGTTTTCTCTCTTTCATTGAATTAAAAGAGAGATGGGCACAGAAATATTTGGAGTAATACGATGAAGAACGGTCGCAGTAGAATTACACTAGTTTTATACTTGATGTTGGTTGGTTTGTGTCTGAATGCGGTAGATGCTTCAGATAGAGATAAACATATTTCATTTGTAGGAGGAATGGGTATCCCGATTGGAGGATTAAACGAATGGTATAACCTTACTCCAAGTATTGGTATTCAAACAGCCTATTATCGTACACCTGAGTCTAAAGTTGTATTTTCCTTTCATTTCCAAAAATTTATTGATGGTTCTATTAAAGATAAAACATTTCAGTGGATGATTGATTATGAGCAGTATAATTCTCCCAAAGCAGATGCATTTATGATTTGGAATGATTTTATTGTAAAGTTTCAGAAAACTTTACCACACTTAACATTTTCAGTTTCTGGCAAAACATTTTCTACATTTTCCAGTCTCGGGTTTGGCTTCTATAATTATACACATCATGTGAGTGGATTAATTTATCCGGGGCAACCGAAAGCTCCCTTGGATGAAGATTTTCTTATGGATCCGATTAGCGACCGTAGAGTTGCATGGGGAGCTTGCGCAGGAATCGGGACAGAGCTTCCAATTTCCGAATTACTCAAAGTATCAGTTTTATTAGAGTATAATTCAGCGATTGGGTTTATACGGGCATTTGAGGATTGGGGATTATACGAAGTCGCTCCCTTGCAATTTCTCAACTTAGGAATTGGAGTAGCTTATCTATACTAATATTAACATAAATTTAACTTGAACGATAAACGGACAAGTTAATAACAAAACGAAAGAAAAGGAAAAGAAAATGAAACGAATGATAACAACATTGATGGTGTTGACTGTTCTTTCTACGGGTGCTTTTGCCCAATGGAATGAAACGTTTGACACAGATGCAATGCCCAATGCATACGCTCAATTGACATCTGACTACACATGGCAATGGTGGGGTTGGGGTACAGCTTATATCGTCGGTGGCGATTTGGTTTTGCAAGGTGACTATGCAAATGTAGCAGATCCATTACAACTGGAAACGTGTTGGATGCAGACAGATCAAGGAACTGACCCGGATGTTCTCTTAACTCCGTCAGATTTTGAAGTGTATATCAGAATAAAATTTTCTGACACAAGTCCGAGTGAGGATGATCAATTTCATATCGGCATGTGTGCAGATCCTAACTTCTTGTCTAATTTTGCTGCTAATACTGTTGCAATAAGCCCGGCTGGTGGAATTGTTGGAACATACAGTTTCCAAACGGATGAATTCAGCCCAGCCGTGAATGCCGCCGTAGTATATAATGAATACTTTTGGATTAAAGCAACATTAGTAGGTGGAACAACGATTTCAGCATGGGCTTTCCCTGATGGTGGATCTCCTGCTGCAACACCGGATGTGGTAACCGAGCAAACCACTGTTGATCCTGAAGCTTTACTTCCGGCTCAAATGTTTATTGCGAAATCAAATGATGAAAATTCATGGGTGTTTATCTCAGATTTTTATTATAACTCTGCTCCGGACTTGAGCATCGGTGATAATACTCTTATGGCGACCGAGTATACGCTAAAGCAAAACTATCCGAATCCATTCAACCCTGTCACAAATATTCAGTTCAGCATTCCTGAGCAAGGCATGGTTACATTAAAAGTGTTTAATGTTGTTGGTGAGGAAGTTGCTACTCTTGTGAATAATACTTTACCTGTAGGCACTTATACAAAAGCATGGGATGCCTCTGATATGCCATCAGGTGTTTATCTTTATCAACTTGAGTCTAAGAATTTTACGCAGACAAAGAGATTGGTACTGATTAAGTAACCTAATTACAGAAAACGCCGGCAACAGCCGGCGTTTTCTGTAATCTTAAATACCATTAATCACACATTTTATGATAAAAATTGTGGATTTCTCTATCGTCCTTAGTCTCTGAAGGCACATAAACGAACCTAAGGATTCTCTGTGACTTTGACCCCTCTAAACAAAGGTATTTTCTCATGAAAAGAATTACGAAGACTTCTATTCTTATCTTGTTTGCATTTTTCACCCTAACTAAAACGTTTGCCGGGGTAACCGGAAAAATACAGGGAAAGATTATGGATGCTGACGGAAACCCTCTGCCGGGCGCAAATGTTATGTTGCTGGGAACCAACAGAGGTACCTCAGCAGATGCACAGGGGGTATATTTCATTCTTTCAGTCACTCCGCGAACCTATGATATTAAGGTTCAGATGATGGGATATGGGACACTAACCAAAACCGGAATAATCGTAAGTCCTGATCGAACAACTCTCCAAGATTTCAAACTGAGTTTAGAGGCAGTCAGCATGGAAGAAGTCGAGGTGATTGCCTCCCGCGCAAAAGTTGAGACAGATCGGACGTTCAGCGAATACATTGTGACTTCCGATGATATTAAACAATCTGTAATGGTAAAAAGCGTGGCAGATGTTATATCACTTGAACCGGGAATGGACATTCACGGACGGGGGAATATCCGCGGTGGAGATATGAATAGTATTGCGGCAGATGTTGTTTATTATGTTGATGGTATACGAATGGTTAGTAGTGACGGACTGAGTTTGAATAATTTTACGGGTGTTGGAAAATATGACATTGAATCTATTTCGATTATTACAGGTGGGTTAAGTGCGGAATATGGAAACGCACAGGCCGGCGTGATAAATATTGTTACAAAAGAGGGGGAAACAGACTTCCACGGAAATTTCGAGATGACAAACACTTTTCCGGGTTTACATCATTGGGGCCCAGATTATTACGATTCACCAACACACCGGGGTCACATGAAATGGGATGACCCGGAATGGGTAAACGAAGTAGATAGTTTGGATGTCGTGGAGATCAATTCCGCAACCGGTGATACAACATTTCGTTTAGTACACGAAAAAGTGGATTACTCACAATTTTGGGGTCAATCTATGCAAGGAAATTTATCCGGACCATTATTAGGTAAATATCTATCTTTTTATCTGGGTGGGAGATACACCCATGATGCGATTAATAACATTAGCCCACTTACACACTCACCCGATAATTACAATCTCACATGGAAATTGGCAGCGAATTTACATCCGAGTATTATGCTCAAAGTTGGTGGAGTATATTCGAATAGCCGCGGGTTGAATGCAGGTGCATCTGTCGGGGGTATACGTGGAATGGGTGATAGCGGAAAAAATGTATTTTTACCTATGAATGATGCCGCTGGAGGTTGGACACATAGCGTCAATAGAATGGAATACCTGGCGCTTACACACATGATTACACCTATGATGTTTTATGAATTGCGATTATCAAATTCAATAACAAGTCAGATACCGGAAGAAATTCCTGATTACACAACAGCGTATCGTAAAGATAAGGATGACTGGTTTAATCTCCCAAGAGATGTACTTTCTTATAATGCGACGGAGAGAAAACGATTTGGAGTTAAGTTTGATTTTTCCACCCAAATTGGTCAACATCATTTTATTAAGACCGGATTTGATTTTATTGATTATAGTGCATGGGCTCTCAGCTATAGTGATATAAAAAATAGCAGGTCAATCACGTATTTAGGACAGGGATATTCTCTCCCGGATTCTGTAATATTGGACACGGCAATGGCCGGGAATCTATATCATCTTTTCCGGGAAGATGACTTGATGCGTCCTGTAACGCCCAAACAATTTGCGTGGTATATTCAAGATAAGATGGAATATGCCGGGCTAGTCATCAACGCAGGGGTACGCATGGATTATTTTGATCCGAACATAGAATATCCTAAGACAGCAGCCATGGGAGCTTCCGATTATTTTTTTAACACCTTCACTCGTTTCGATTACGATCGTCTGCGGGAAATGAATTTGTTGAAAAAATCAGAACCAAAAATTGTTTGGGCGCCGCGTTTAGGAGTCGCACATTCTATCACCGATCGTTCGATGATTCATTTTTTCTACGGACATATTTACCAGTTACCCAGTTTTTATACCATGTTTGCCACGCGATGGGATAACCCGGGAGACCCGGATGAAGATATCAATGGAAATGGTTATATTGATCCCACAGAACGCTACAACAGACTGGAAGAAAATTTCTTCGGAAATCCTGAATTAGAATTTGAGAAAACGATAAGTTTTGAATTGGGGCTTGATTGGAATTTTTATAAAGATTATGTGGTTTCTATGTCATCATATTACAAGAGCTCAAGTAATCAAGCCACCAGCCCGGGGGCTGTTCAGCTTCAATGGTGGGACCCGAACAAGGGAATGTTCGATTTTCAATTTACCCATATGGCAGGGAATGGTATTCATGAGGACATCCAAGGAATTGAGTTCAGTTTAAAGAAAAGTTTCAGCGATTATTTTTCCTTCAATATTGCCTATAATTTGCAGTGGGCTATGCAGGGAGAAGCCGGGATGGGCAGTCAGTTCTGGGTTCCAGATTCGGCTTTTGTCATGGATGGAAATTTTTGGACGGCCTACTCATCCAATGAGGATGGTTCTGAAGAACCATCCTCTATGATTCCTTTTTGGTTGGTAGGGTATGCCAGGAGTGCAAATAATTTTTTAGATTCCCTTCGATCGCTAGGGATGGAAATGATTCCTCTAGACTCAACCGGATTGTACAGAGTTGAATTTTGGGGAGGAGAAGAAGAAGAACCAAAACCTGATCTTGATATCCGAAGTTTTGGAAAAGCACAAGTGTTTCTCGCCACACCGAAAGGGTTTGGTCCTTGGGGATTATTTGGAGATGTTACTTTCAATATGATTTATCGCATGTCAACAGGGGTTCCTTATCTCTATTCTCCCATTGGTAAACCTGCTGAGTGGCGCAACGCCCCCTTAGCTACACGAACGGACTTAAGTTTGGAAAAAGTGTTGTTCAAAAAGAAAGATATTCGAGCAACATTTTATATAGAGGCATCCAACCTGTTTAATCAGAAAGATGTGATTAATAGTGGGGGATTCCTATCTGCCTACGGTCCGGGTGAATATGTTAGGTGGGGAATGGAGTCACCGCGACCGGATAATCAAGATTATTTAGAGTATGGTGACGCTTATGCTAATTCGCGCTGGTATGGTGCACCGCGAGAAATTAGAATTGGGTTTAGATCCTCCTTTTAACAATTAAACAAATAAATCCTATGAAAAGTAACCCTCTGACTTGGTGCATACTATCCCTAACCTTGATTTGGTTTGTCAATACCGGTTTATATGCCCAGGAAGACCCTGTAACCGGGTTTCAGCCACGTTTGCTTACACGCGGTAAGCTTTGGTCCACTTACAGAACGAATGGGATGCACGGAGGCGGAAATCAGGCCAAATATCAAAGCCATGATCAAACAACATTAGAATACCCCGGTAATGTAGGAAGAGGATCAGACTTTATGGAATATTGGTTGGATATTGCAGCTGTGGTAGCAGGGGCTCCAAATATCTTAGATGTTGCCAGGGTTTGTAATCCTCAAAATTCAAAAGGGGAAGGTGTCTGGGTTATGGGAATCTCCGATGGCGTGGATACATTGGTTTCATACAGTGGACCCAGGAATGTATCCGGTGACATTATTAGAAAAGTATATCCTATTACGAATCCAAATACTCTTGAACATAATTTGGGAGATTCTACGTACGAAAACTCTCAGCGATCTAACTGGTATCCTTATGAATCAAGCATTACAGGAAATGAACCTGTAGAGATTCATAATTATCGCTACGGAGATTATATTCCAAACGATGAATTTCCGGAAGAGATTATCTTGAGTCAATGGGCAAATGAACTTGGTGTGACAGTAACAAGAAAAGCGTACGCCTGGAGTTATCAGGATTACGACGACTTCATATTAGAAGAGATGATTTTTGAAAATACTGGGAGTCATCTTCTTACCGAAACATTTTTTTCGTTTATGAATACATTCAGTGTTAGTAGCGCAGGTCATCAATGGCCAAGAGGAGGTGGCATGGGCTGGGGAGACTGGCGTTCGTGTGAACTCCCGGCACAGGATGATTGGTTTTTATATACAGGTGCCCCGAATTACAAAGCGGATAACCCGGATAGCACGAATGCATATAAAGACTTAATTTTATGTTACCAGCGTGATGATGATTGGCCAGGGTCTTCGTGGGATGACACAGGACAGCCGTTTAAAAACACGTACAAAAGTGATAACTATAATGAATTTCAGGGACAAATTGAAAACCAGTTGATGGGATATCCATACATAGGGTTCGGTCCTGTGGACTTTGTTCCTCCGTTTGTTGGAGATGATAATGTGTACGTGGGGCCTGAAAATACCGAAGGTCCATATACATTTAAATGGTGGCATTGTGGTAAAACTCATTCCGGAGATTACGATGAACCGACAGCGACGCGACATACAGATACCGAAATGTATCGAATGATTATCGATCCGGATTTATCAGGAGTCATGATATCTGAGAATCCTGACACATCGACATTAGTAACGCATGCTCTTACCTTTGGGCCATATACGCTTAATCCCGGAGGGAAAGCAAAAATTGTTATCGCCTATGTCGCCGGATCCGGTGCTGACTGGCACAATATGGATGAGTTGGAATGGTCTAAAAGTCCAGAGGCTAAATTTCAACTGAAGGACGGAGAACATTCAATAGTCAGAAACTTTAAACGAGCGAAATTCGCATATGAAATGGGGTATGATTTACCGGATCCTCCTCCGGATGTATATGTAAGATTTCAAAACAGTGATCTTGGTCAAACAATTTTAAAGTGGAGTGATGCTGCTGATGCTGCTGAAGATCCGGATTATACGGGCGAAGAAGCCAAAGATGTACGCGGGTATAAAGTCTATCGATCGTGGCCACCGTCATTTGACTGGCATTATGGCCCCTGGGAATTTGTAGCGGATATTCCGGTGGAAGATGCTGACCATTATAATGCGGAAACTCACGAATATACTTATGTTGATGAAGAATCATTTACGGGATATAATTATTACTATAGTGTGAGAACGTATGATTCCGGTCATTCGAATTGGATTGATCGCTGGGGAAACCCCCATGGAACGATTCCTCCACTTGAAAGCGGGTACGCGTCCCCGGAGCAAAAAAATATGATTGCATTTACGCCATTTCAGGTATCCGCACCCATCTACAATAGAATGGAAGAAAAAATTCGAGTTGTACCTAATCCTTTTAGATTGGATTTTGGGGATCCACTTCATATGTACCCGGATGTGGCAGATCCATATAAGTTAAGGTTTATTAATTTGCCAAATCATTGCAGGATTAAGATATATTCCGTTAATGGTGATCTAGTTTATGAAAAAGAACACACCTTGGAAATATCTGCCGAAGATGCATGGCGACAGGATACAATTACGTTTTCTGGTAGAATAGTGAGTGGAATTTATTTTTGGGTGGTTGAATCACTTACTGAGGAGAGCAGAGGATGCATACAAAAAGGTACATTAACCATTGTGAAATGAAGGAAAATAATCGATGAAAACTATTAAAAATATTTACAAAATCAGTGTTTCTCTTTTGATACTGTTTATATTGATATTTTCAACTACTCAAGCACAACAGGATGATTTCAAACGAGTGGGGAGATCAGGGTTCTCATTTTTGAAAATCACGCCCTCTGCCAGAGCTGCAGGGATGGGAAATGCTTTTACAGCTATTTCCGATGATGTGACGGCCGTATTTTACAATCCTGCGGGTCTGTCAAACCTTGACTACACAGAATATAGTTTCAGTTATACACGGTGGATTGTGAATTCAAAGTTAATGTCTGGGGTTGTTGGATTCCCTATAGGAACAAGATACGCTCTTGCATTCAGTATAATTTCCTTTTCCGTTGATGATTTTGAGGAAACAACCGTTGTAGAACCGGAGGGAACCGGAAGGATGATTCAAGCCGGTGATATTGCAGTCGGGATCTCGGGAGCTGTGAAGTTAACAGACCGACTTACATTTGGTCTAAAAACTCAGTACATTGAAGAAAATATTGATATGGATAAGGCCAGGGGACTTGGAATAGACTTTGCAACCTATTATCGAACAGGCTATAAAGATTTGGTTATTGCAATGGCGATGAAAAATTTTGGTCCAAAATCTGTTTACTTATCTGATAAATTTAAACTCCCGCTATATTTTAATATCAATACAGCCTTTAGTCTGATTGGGTCACAAAACTCTCCGGTTCATCTGACAGTTTCAGCCGAGAGTGCATTTGCCACGGATTATCGGGATCGGTATCACGTTGGAGGAGAATTGTGGATTGCTGACATGGTCTCATTGAGAAGCGGCTATAAATTTTTTTATGACACTGAAGATTGGACGGTGGGTATTGGCTTAAAACTTAAAATTGCTCAGAACAATTTTTTAATTGATTTGGCCTACACAAACTATGATGAATATTTTAACCCTCCCATAAGGTTATCATTAGGTGGCTCTATTTGATTTGAGTCGTTACCCCCCCTGTTTTAGTCAAAATCTTGAAGTATACAGTTCTGTGCTAGAATAATTTCGATTTGTCTCACGGATTCTACATGACAAGTACTCAACCGGATTACTATTTCCTTGGCCATGGTCATATTGATCAGGTTTGGCGCTGGACATCTGACAGATGAATTTTCAGTTGAAGAGGTAAACTTAATCGAGAAATAAAATGAAAATATTTAAAGACGTAGTATTCACAATAATGGTGTTGGTTTTAATGATCGGTTGCAGTAGAAAACCGGCCGGACCTGTGAACGCGTACCGAACCAGTGTCGGAAGCGGAGAGGATGAAATACCTTTAGTGGTCGTAAGCGGAACGCCCTATGAAATGGGACATGCTCTCGGTCGTTTAATGAAGGATGAAGTCAATCAGTGTATCACCGGTTTTTTGGAATGGGCTCAGATGGCTGATCCGGGCGGGTTTAGTGATAATATCCTTGATCAAGCATGGGACAGAATTTCGCCCTTCACTCATCAGCGTATTAAAGATGAACTCCAAGGATTGGCAGACGGCGCGGGAATTGAGTACGATATTTTGCGCCGTGCGCATATGATTCCTGTTGTAGCGGCAAATGCCTGTAGCGGTGTCGTTGTTTGGGGCAATGCAAGTAACAACGGGAGTCTATATCATTTAAGAAATCTTGATTTTGTCATGGATGCTTCTCTCCAGGATTTCCCGTTGGTTATTGTCTATATTCCTGATGAAGGGCAACCGCATTTTATTCCGACTTTTGCAGGATATATCGGCGCTAATACAGGCATGAATGCCAAAGGAATTATTTTAGGCGAAAAAGGAGAATCCCCGTACACCGAATATCCCTTTGAAATTGATGGTAATCATTTTACTTTTCTTTTTAGAGATATACTTTACGACACTAAAACGCTTGAAGAAGCCCGTCGATATATTGAAAATGCTGATTTGATTAAACGATATTATTATTACCTTAGCGATGGAAAAGTAGAATCGCAGGGAGCTTACAAATTTAAAGTGGAATCACCGGATTCAATTTCATTGTTTCTTTGGAGTGATAATGACTCACAGGACGAATTATATCCAAATGTGTTTGAAGATATAATATATCACACCATGGATAATGAAAACGCCTTTACTTATTTGACAAATCACTACGGCCATCTAGACGAACGCGCGATGATAGAACTATCCCGTCAGGTTGCAATGAAACGAGAAAACCTGATGAATGTCATTTATAACGGCAATACCCTTGATATGTGGGTAACCTATGCCCACGGATACAAGTTGGCAAGTACACGTGAATATGTTTATATCAAAATTGATAATTATCTAGATTAATAAAAACCACGATGGAGTAAAGTGGTTATAACGTGATTATTTTAGGAGAATCAACTTTCGAACATTAATCATTTCTTGCCCTTCCTCTTGAGACTGGGGCTTAAATGAAATCTTGTAAAAATACATCCCGGAATTAACATTTATCCCAAGCTGATCGGTTCCATCCCAAGTGACATACTTCTCGCCCGGAGTTTGAAGACCATTTACAAGTTTGTTGATTTTTCTTCCAAGAATATCATAAATATTTATAGACACTACACCAAAATATGGTAATTCATAATGAAGTGTGGTCTTGTTATTGAAAGGATTCGGGTAGTTGGGATACAACGTGAATTGTGAGGGGTTCGAACTTAGTATTTTTGTCTTTAGGTAGGAAAAGTCTGTTGTCCCCTCGACAGTATCTCCAAGGACTGAAAATTCAACAAATGGCTCTTCTATTAACCAGATAGTTTCGCCCAGGGCATTGAGTCCAATTGCAGACCATTGATAATCGCCATCAAGGACTGAAGGAATAGTTAATGTCCAAACGTGATCGTTTGGTGTTGCGTCTCCATGTGAACCATCATCAAAAGCTGGAGTAGGAGACCATGCAGTCATCGATCCGGTTACTTGGATATCAGAAAGAGTTCCGGTCACATCCTCAACAGTGAACGTAACGTCAGTTGCAAACGGTAGGTCATTGGGAATAATACTTACTTCAGTGGTAAACATAAATGGAAAGTTGTAATTATTGTCAAAAATGAGCTCGACAAAGAAACCCGTCCAACCGGTATCCGGCAATGGGACGCTAGTTACATATCTTCCATCACCCTGATCCATTAATTCAGTACTACTCCATGCTGAATTTCCAACGACATAATTCCGAAAGTCCCTATGAGTTGGATTGGTTGCCTTCCATAGATTTACCTGGCTAGGAGCATCCTGAGTATGCACGGTGATTGTCCCATCTTCTGAGCGATCCCAGATAAATTGCGGTAACTCTGCATCATCTAACACTGCTTGATAAAACGCAATTAAAGACTGTATTGCATACTCTTCTTGACCGTCAAAACCATGACCGGTATTAGGTAAATAAGCGGCATAATTAGGTCCCGGAAGACTATCAATATAAAATTGAATTGCCGGAGTAAAAAATTCGTCCCCAACAGCATTCATTATATATTTAGGCATAGTCAATCGTTCGCGATACACATAAGGATCGACAATATCCATTAAACTGATAATCATTGCATTATCAAACCAATCAAAAATACCGATGTTCTCATAATCCTCAACAGCGGGGGACCATTCTCCATAAGAGCCGTAGTGATTTCTAAATGACCGAACCAAATTTAGTGCATCAAACACGATGGGTATGATACCTTTTACGCGGTTATCAGAGTCTGAACTGGCAGTAAGCCAAGTCGTCCAACCCCTTTTGGATCCACCAGAAACCACAAAATCTTCGACGGATAATGAAGGATTCAATTCTGTCGTAAACTCTTGGATAGCGTTCATCGCATAATGAGTACTTTTTGTCATAGGAAGATTTACCGGCCAGTGGTTATCTCCTGTGCGCAAATATTTATCCCATGAATAAGAAATAATTTCATCTTCATAGTTATTTCCCGGATAATCCGGAAAGACTAAAGGTTGATTTGGGATGGTCTTTAAATCGGCTAATATACTGTTTGTCGTCACTGCAATATTGCTGAACACATAGTCTGTTGTCCCGGGAGAACCTGAGTGGTTATTTCCACCATCGATTAGGAGAAACGCTGTATGATAACTTACCGTATCGGGTATAATGACATGAAGCCAATGTTCCCATTGGGGACGGTTTACCTCAGGATCAGTACGCCATACTAAGGAATGTAATTTCAATATATACTCCGTATAATGAAGGGTGGGGAAAGTGATTGTGTCTTCGACAGTCCAGGAATAATTAGTATCTTGGGTTGCAATATATTCATCTAATACTGAACTCTGAGCGGTCGCTATCTGTAGAAAAATAAACAACAGACATGAAATCTTGAGTGATCTATTTGTCATGGGGTACCCTTTTTGTAAGAAAAACACCAGTCAATTTAAAACTTAAAATGGTATTTCAGAATAGTTAATTGATTAATGGGAAAGCTCAAATTTATCTAATATTCCACCGTCACTACCATCTTCATTCATTAATCGTGCCGTAAATTTCAAATGAGCACCATCAATTTCAACAAGGCAGTAATGAAATTTATAGTATTTCCCCTCGTCGGTTGTGTCACTTCCGGGAGTTGCCGGGTGGTCAGGAACATCGATCTGTTCCCATTCTGTGTACTTATGATTATCCAGAGATGATCCACCTCCTCCTGTGATGACGTAGGCGGCATTGTTTCCTTGCCCGGTCTCGGGATCGTAGGGTCGATGTGGGAGACCTCTCTCATAATCGTGGGTATGGCCATTGAAAACGATATCTACCCCATAAGCTTCTAACAGTGGTACTATTTCTTCCCTTAGATGATTTTCGCCGTCGTATGGACCGCCGGACCAACACTCCGAATAGGGAGGTTGATGGAAGAAGACAACTGTCCATTCCGAGGTACTTTGTGCGTTAACCAACGCGGTTTCCAGCCACTTGTATTGTTGGCTTCCGGGAGGAATCCGTTTGCTCTTGGGTCCACTGACTTTATTCGGATCCAAACAGATGAAATGAGTATTTCCATAATCAAAAGAGTACCAATATTCATTACTACCTGTGCTTTCCGTAGGATGTTTGACTCTTTCTTCGAATGGCGGAACGATCCGTGTGTCCCAGTATCCGCCGTATTCATGGTTTCCGATAGAAATGTAGGTAGGGACTTCTCCCCCCAAGAAACGTAAAGGATAAAAGTATTCATCTACCCATTCAGATAGATTTGCACCTGTGGTTACAACATCTCCTACATTTATTGCAATGTGCGCATTTTCTTTCGCCATCATTTCTACCACATCTTCGTGTACTTCAGGATAGGTACGATTGTCGCCCCAAACCAAAAACTTAAAGGGCTGGCTTTTTGAGATCTTGGTATGAAAAGTATGAATCGGACTGGCGATATTTCCTGAGATCGCTCTGTATGAATACGTTTTATTTTTTTCTAAACCCAGGAGAGTTATTTCATGCATCGTTGTGGCAGGATGAGGGTCAATTGTAATCTGATCGATAATATTGTTTATTCCATAAACAACTTGCCCCTGGCTTGGGAAAACAGTTTCCCACATGATGGTTATCCCGTCAGTTCTAACATCCTGAAGATACGGAGGGACAAGAAAAGCAGGGGACGATGCCAGAATTTGAATTAGTTGATGTACACGGGTTTCAATACTGCTGAATTCATCTTTCAAAATAAAATCGTCAGATAGCATATCATTTAATACGTCAATAGCGCGTTGGATCAACGCTGACTGAGGAGCTGGGTGTCTCTTGAAATGCAAATCGATTCGGTTTAATGTTTTCATCAATTCATCGAATCTGTTTTGAAGCTGGTACTCCTCTTCGGGAATCAGGTTAAAATAACGCAATCCTCCCGTACGTTTATTATTCGACACTTTAACCGCAATATGCAAAGGTTCAGATGTGTTTGCTGAATTAGAGATTATTGCGTTTCCCGAACCGGAATTAAAACGCTGGATAAAGGAACCGTTAATCCAGAGTTCACCGGTATCGTTGGTGCTGGAACGGAATCGAAGCGGTTTACCGTTAACTTTAAAGCCATCAATTTCATCCAATAACTCAATTTGGGTACGATACCAGGCATGTTGAAATTCACCTTCCCAACTGTCTCCGGTTTTGACTACTTCCCATTTAGAGTCATCAAATCCGATGATAGAAGCATTATCCGGCGCCATTTGTAAACGTTTGAATTCGGTAATATTGATGCCGTTTTTTGGGCGGGTAGCGGTGATATTGTTCAGCGCATTTAGAAATTTACCATAGCCGGAAGGATAGCCAACGATATCTGCGTGAAAAAACTGACTGGAATAACCATGGTTTTCCACGCGAACAGCCAAATGTAATTCGGTTCCCGGTATCGCGTTTTCTTCTAGTAATAATCTTCCGTTCATCTCCGAATGCCCGATCTCAATTCCATTCTTATAGATCGTTCCGCGGTCATCAATCCCTGTTTCAAAAACGATATCCAATCCATTAAAATTATTTTGTACGACGATATTTTTTTTATACCAGCGTACTGAATTGTCTCCCCACCAAATCTTGTTTAGATTTTCGGTTTTCCAGCCAGCAATATCCGGTTGGTCTAATTCTTCGATCCTAAGATCACCGTCAAACACTTTCCATTCCAACACCTCTATCGTTGGGTGCGGATGCATAGCTTGTTCAAAATTCCAAGATGGTTGTGAAAAAATAGAGGAAACCATAATCCATAGGGTTGGGAAGAATCTCATTTTCATTTTTATCATAAAGTATTATATGTGTTAAGGTGAGGTCATGTTACCGTGCCAATATGTAGAAAGGTAATTGAGGAAATGATATTTTTGTGATAATAGACTTTGGTACAGGTGAGTACAAACCGGATTTTTTGCAATAATCATTTTCAAAGTGTTTCTTCAAAGCACAGAGCTGCTGCACCCAGAACCGCAATGTCTTTGGTGTCGGAAGTTGTAATTATTGATTTTTCTACCGTTTTTGGAAATTTAAAAGTTGAAAATTGTTTCTGAAGGGCATCTTTGAAATATTTAAATGCCTTTGCTACTGATCCGCTAAAGATGATTATTTGAGGGTCAACGCTATATGTGATGATTTTAACGACATTCCCAAGGTGAAATCCGTACTCGGCAAATATTTGGATAGCTGCTTGATCTCCATCCTCAGCTCTCTCAAACATCTCTATTCCGGTTGTGTTATGGAAGATTTTAAAGAACTGCCCACTGGAATAATTTTCAATAATACCGTCTTTATACTCCAGCATTCCAAATTCTCCGGCACCGCAGTTTTCTCCACTGTATAAATGTCCGTTAATAATAAGTCCTGTCCCCATCCCGGTGCCTAGAGTAATGCCGGCTATATTTTTGAATGGTTTACCCTTTCCAAAATATTTTTCACCTAATACAAAGACATTTGCATCGTTGTTGACAAATACAGGAACTTTATACCGATCCTCTAAAATAGATTTTAAGTGGACTTCATTCCACGATGGAATATTTTGAACATTGTAAATAATTCCATTTTGAACGTCAATAACACTTGGAACGCCCAGTCCAATTCCTTGGAAATGATCATGTGTATAGTAATCGATTAATTCAAAGAGGCGATGAAGAATTTCCGTTTTTGATTCAGTGGCGTTTGCTGAAATTTTACGTGTATTTTGGAGTCCTCCGTCAACCACAAGTCCGGCTTTAATTTTTGTACCACCCATATCGACGCCTAGTACAATTTTATTATGTATTAACATTTAATTTTCCAAAATAATTTTATGGGATAACTTGTAAGGTCCGCCTTTCATATCGTCGCGATACATTTTGACCGTGGCTATCAATCCGGAAATGTCTATCTTAAAAAAAGTACTTGGTGTCCCGGTGTCCATGATTCCACGGGCATGACCAACATCGATCTGCCAAACCCCATTCAGAAAGGCATAGGAAGCCCCGTGAGTATGTCCGCAGAAGTAGGCTGTGATTTGGTAGTCACGCAACAATTTTTGAAAGCGGTGATTGTTTTCCGGATACGCATTGAGGGAGTCGTGTAAATGCCGGTGACGTCCGGTATCAATATCCGGTAATGCTAAAAGCGGGGCGTGCCCAAATACAAAAACTAAAGATTTTTTATTATGCTCTAAATCATTTTTCAACCAATGGTAAAGAGAGTCGGCAACATTATGTTTAGTCCCAGTATCGCTGAGTCCGTCATAATATTCGTTTAAAACAACAAAATGGGCGTTACCATGGTTAAAGGCATAAGTAGTTTCTTTAGAGTTTGAGGGCCCTTTCCGGGAGATATTTGGCAATGATTTACCATAATTGCGCAGCCAGATCATATCTTCTTCTGTTTCGGCTTCATGGTTACCGATGGCTGGATACCAAGGGTAATCATTCCCTAACACATCGCGGATTACTTCATGTACAAACTGTGGAGGATCGGTATCCCCCGGGCTTATAATAAAAGCACCTTTCCCGACGTTAAGAATAGCTTCACAGGCTCCCTGAAAATACTGAGACGTGCGAAACTCCGGTGCTGCGGACTCACGGGTATCTGCAAATACAATAAAGGAAAAATTTTCGCTATTTTTTGTTTTTAACGAACTTAAATTTGCACATGAGGTAAGCAGTGCAATTACAGACGCAATCACAAAAATCACATATTTTGAATGTCTGGAGTTTGTCATTATTTATTGGTTTCTTTGTGTAATATATGGATAACTTAACTGGGTTAAAAGTTAATACAAATATGCAATTGTTTACAATAATAGCGAAGGATAATACAGCCAAGTTCATCCGCCGAATTTTACTCATTGTGATTGCAGCTTTAGTATTTATCGGAGGATGCATCATTAAGCCGGTTGACCGCACACCTTACTGGGAAACCGACTATTATCAGACAGCTTTAGAAAGGCTGGACAGTTTAAAAGCAAAAAGGGGAGATGAAACCGGCAGTCAATTAAAAGCAGGGTGGGCTAAAGTTAATATCACGCCAAAAGGATTGGTTCCATTATCCGGGTATGGCAGCAGGAAAGGCGCTTTAGCGACTGGCGTACATGATTCACTATGGGTACGCAGTTTTATTTTTGATAACGGGTTACATCGGACAGCATGGGTAACACTGGATGCGTTGTTGGTTCCGCCATCTGTGACAAAGATGTTGGTGGGTGAACTCCCGAAAATTGGTTTTGACCTGACCTCTGTGTTTTTAACGGCAACTCATACACATTCTTCTATCGGTGCATGGGGTGAAAGTTGGCTCGGGAAAAAATTTGCCGGCGATTTTGATTCGCGGATCGTTGATATGTTAAGCAGCGCAGTTATAAAATGCATTCAACAAGCAGAAAAAAACCTAGAACCGGCTGAGATTGCATATTCACAATATGATGCCGGAGAGCTGGTCGCAAATCGTTTGGTCGGCGAAAAAGGCATTATCGATCCTTGGTTTCGAGTTGTGACAATCAAAAAAGCATCCGGAAGTGTGGCTCTAATGTCCTCCTTCGCGGCGCACGCTACTATTTTACCGAGTGAAGATTTGAGATTTTCCCGAGATTATCCTGGAGCGTTGGTAGATTCACTGGAAGCATTGGATGATGTGAACTTTGCAGCTTTTGCAGCCGGAGGAGTTGGGAGTCACCGACCCAAAAGTGGAGGATACGAAAAATACGATCGCGTAGGATATTTGGCGCGGGAATTGACCAAAAAAGTTAAAAACGGGTTTGAATCCGTTTTATTTGAAAAAGTACGAAACCAAAATATGATGCTGTTTCATGTTCCGTTGCGTGAACCACATTGGCGGATAAGCCGTAATTGGCGATTGAACCCCGCAGTATTTCGATGGATATCCGAAAAAACACCGCATTATATTTC
>JACNKV010000099.1 GCA_014381855.1 Fidelibacterota bacterium
AGTTAGAGCCATTTAATTTTTTGAGATTTAATAACTATTCTTCATTTTGTTATTATACTAAAATGAAGAATAGTTGAATATGTTTATCGTTTTCAAATAACATTATTTGTAATGTTCATTTCAGCAAAATTAATTTTTGAGACTTTGAAAATTCTGTCGTTTCCATCCTTGCCAAATAAATACCGGAAGGCACATGTTGGTGTCCCATATTTTTCCCATCCCAACTTAATGAATGGATTTCAGGGGAAATTTCTCCATTTACTAATGTAATGACTTTTTCACCTTTAATATTGTAAATGGAAAAATCCACATTTATAGCTTTTTGAATGGTCAACGGAATAGTTATTTCATTGTTAAACGGATTTGGATAGGGTGGTGACAGATTAAATTTCTCCGGTGAAAATCCGGTATCAATAATATTTAACGGTGGACCGGTATATCCTGTATTGTTGGGAGTGGTCAAACATAAAATCATGTAGCCATATTGAAAAACCACATTTTGATGAATAAAATCAGCATTATTACCGTCGAATGTATGGGTCGCTTTTCCCCATCGTGCCGTATTCCATCCATCGAAAGGGTCTTCCCAAAGTTGGATAAAATTGTTTCCCGTTCCTGTATTCCCTGAACCAGGAACGTATGCGTAATATTTCACCCAATCGTAGATAGCATAAACCGAGAGAATATTCGGGTCAAAGGGGCCAACCCAATCTTCGTAGATAGGGGGCCAGATATTCATCATGATTTTTTGATATTTATCGAGTTCTGCAATATGGTTTCCGCTTTGCTGATATACTTCCACTCCATCCACGAACCATGCCACGTAATCCGGTGTCCACTCGAATGCGTAAATATGAAATTCTTCATGGGGATTGTAGTTTAATGGTTGATGATAAACATGATGATTTTGTCCCGGCGTAATGGCGTTGAACTGAATATCGTCGTTGTATTGTCCTAAAAATTCAATATCAATTTCATTCCAGTTTTCTGCACCGCCGGATGTATAATCATGGTAAGTAAAAAAGGACGAAACCACTCCACTCCCGGGAGCAGATTTCATTCTTACTTCAAATCGGCCATATCGAAAACTTTCCAACGTTCTCAATTCGCCACCGCAATAAGGTTTGGCTGAAAGAAGGGTTAAGGTGAATCCTAAAAATATTGCAAAATATGTTTTGATTTTCATGGGTTGATTCTCCGTCCAAAGTTAAGGATATTGTCTGTTGTTATTATGGGAAATGCCGGCACCATGATTGGATAGGGAACGCCTTTTTGCGAAACGGTCATGTCAACAGATGTGAGTTCAATAGATTCAAAATTATTCATGTTTAATTCAATTATTTTAGAATAAACTGCCTGTAATGAATCCACAATGGGATTTAATGCAGAAGCATAATATTCAGGATTACTATCCTTTATTTTTTCCGATTCTATGATTGAATGTCGATAATCCCGAGCAAGATAGGCATCAGACCAAAGTTGTTCATTTAAAATCACAGACGGATAAGTGCCATATCCTTTTTCGTAACAATATTTTTTTATTTCAATATCACGAACCAAATCAGCAATTGCCAATCGTAATTGTTGTGGAAATGCGGCTCTATTCATTTTCTTTTTTCTGAATACCAATGGATGGGATTGTAGTTGATTATGAAAAGATTTTATCGTCGTAGTATTACCATCAATCTTAAAAAGAATATTTGTTTCATCCAATTTTTCAGGGTGTTTCGTCTCTGTTAAATCAGACGTAAAATCAAATTCAGGGTCATCCCAAATTGCAACGTTAAATTTGGATTGTTTTACCGAATCTGATTGTAAATAATATTCTTTTACCCGTTCTGCATAAGCAGGAAAAACGTCTGGATTTAATTCCAATTGTTTCCCTGACATAATTGTGCTTACCCAACTTTTGTATTGTTTCTTTGCTTCGTTTTCTTTGAGTCGTTCCCGCACATCTAACATACGTTGAGTTTTTTCCGATTCAGCCATTGCCGGTCTGTCCGTCCAACCATTTATCTGAATCAACAAATACGTTTTCTCATCCGTTACCATGGGGCCGATGATGTCTCCCTTTTTAATTTCAGAACGAAAAACTGATTTATGAATTTCTTGAGATTCTCTATCAAACCAATTCAATTGTCTTTGGGGTGGATGTTCATTTCTCCAAATAGCTGAATAGGCAGAATCAAGGGAAACACCATTCGTAATTATCTCTAATAGACGCTCTGTTGAGTTTAAATCGGGCATATTCAAATAAGTTAAATCAACTGTTCTTCCGGACATTTTATATGCGGCTGTCAATGCCCTAGAATTTGGTTTTGTCTGATTATAAAATTCTTCCACATAATGAATCTGCCGCATTGCTTGCTCTTTTCTTCCTTGGACAAATGATTTGAAATTTGGATTATCAAACAATTCAGAATTGGATTTTTCACTTTCCAATGCGAATAATTTTTCTGCAATCAGAGAATTGAGAATAATCTTCTTGTGGATATAATTTGAATTTCGGCAATAATCGGGACGAAGTGTGTATTCTGCTCGGCGGATGAAATCCTGTTTTGTGATTGTCCGGGAACCCACCTTCGCCAAAATAGAATTATTCTCTATTGTAGGAGAAGAGCAGGAAATAATGAACGCAATAAATAAAATCCAAACATTGAATTTCATTGGATTTGTTAAAAATTTAAACTGACAGTTGTTGCATGAACATTCCCCAAAATGCCCATTGTTTTATAAGCATAGTCCACCGTAAGCGATTGGTTTTTGAGAAAATATAATTTTACACCCAGTCCGCCCGTTATGCCAAATTGGGGCTGGTCCATGAATATCGCTTTTTGTCCACCCCGGAATGTAACTGTCGCTTTCCCCGGAAATCGCATTTCATAAGCGACGCCTATATTCAAGGATTCCGTATTATTATTTGGGTGATTGGCATCCACAGCAAAAATTAAGTTAGTATTTTTGGTTACAATTGGTTTCACGGAAATACCAATCCTAAATAACAAGGGCAACTCCCATTCTTGCGGTCGAAACTGTCCAGCCACATCACCATAATTCCCTTCTTCATATTCGGAAATATCAATGGGTTGATACAAATCAATGCCGTCATATTTCATGCGTGTTCCATAATTGGAAATACTCATACCAATGACTAAACCGTCTTTGCGATTTCTTGTTACGCTGAAAAATTGGGTATTAATCATAACACCTAAATCCAATGCAAACGCATGAGCCGAACTATGCCAAATATTTGATTGAACTAATTTTGCCGATGAGCCAAACGAAAACCAAGATACAATTCGACGGCTGTAAGACAGTGAAAATGCTAATTCATTTGCTGTGAATTTTTCGCCCGTTCCATCTTGATAATCCAACGTGGTAACATCCATATCACCGTAACCTACTTGAGTAAGTCCAAATCCGATGGTTCCGATTCTGGGAATGGACATGGCGCCGGCAAAAAACAGTGTGTTAATATCAATCACCCACGGCTGAATCATAAATTGAACGGCTGTTCCGCGAAAGGATGCAAGTCCTGCCGGATTCCAATAAATAGAAGATAAATCATTTGCCACAGCCACGTATGCTTCACCCATGGCACTAGGTGCACTTCCAATTCCTATTTCAAGGAAATTGGCTGTCGTAGTTCCATACCGATGAATCTCCTGTGAAAACCCAATATTGCACATAAATACAGCCAATATTGTTATCATAATAATCTTCATTTTATTACCGCAAATTTGCCCAATTTTACATCACCAGTAACATCGGACTCCACATGGTAAAGATACATTCCCGCTGCAATTTCCAATCCTTCCCGAGTGAGCATATCCCAATGAATAATGCCATTTTCCGGTTCATTATTCACATCGATTTTATCCACCAAAACACCGCTCACCGTAAAAATATGTATGGTGCATTCCGCAGGAATATGGGTGAACATTAATTTTCTCCGCTGATTTAAAAACGGATTAGAAACAGCCGATTCCATCATATTCGTCATAACGTATGGATTCGGAACAACTTTGATATTTTTCATATCGCCGGCAAGTGCAACTTCATCTAACGAATCAGAAGAAGAAACCGTGAATCGAATCGAATCTGTTACGAAAAAAGGACGGTTCCATGCCACTTGATACACATCCCCGGACACGGGATAATTTGATGCATCGGAAAAAAGGAAATCAATAACAAATGCCGTTGCTCGCCATCGGGAAACCGTCGGAGCCCCCACAATAATTCGGTCTTCAAATAATTCAAATATGTCATTATCATTCATATCTTGAACTACGATATCCATGGTATCTATTTCTCCAAATGCATCATGTATGACAAAAAAATTAACGGCAGGTGAAACAATGATATCATTTCGAGATATGGATTCTCCTAACTCATCTCGAACACCTGATTGATTCGTAATTTGCCCTACATAAGCAGAATCATCATCGGTGAAAACGATACGATAATCCCAAGGAATTGATGCTCCTTCCGATGTAGATGGGGAAATATTTATAAAACCTGAACCGGTAATCCATCCGGAATTTTCCACATCAAATTCTGCAGTTTCCACCGATTGCAGAAGATTGATTTGCAGTCCGTCAAAAATGTCACTATTTATTTCGCTCATTGAATTGAGTGACCAATAATTTAAGGTGTCGTGATAAATGAGATTTGTGCCAATATAACCGGATGAATCTTCCGAATAAATCAAAAGTGAGTTGTCCGTTACATCATGAATCTTATAAGAATTTGTTACATAAAGAATACTATGGTCATAATTACTAACGGTGGCAAGCGTATCAATTCCAAATGTCATTAAATATTCATGGTTTGCTTTCAAATTTCCTTGTGCTCGAATCAGGAGTGTCACAGTTCCAGTTCCGAGAATATTGTCATTTATTGTCATAGAAACATCCGGTGGAACAAACCCTGCGGATGGTTGGTGGGGAGTAACAATAGCTACATTTTTTCCGATAGAACGAACATTCTCTGCTTCATCCAATTCAATAACAATATTGTTTTCCGACGGCGAAATTCCGGGGCCAATATGCGGCGCCCCAAAATCATATGCCACCACAGCATAATAGTAAGTGCGTCCATTTTGAACCGTATTATCCACAAATACATGGGAAATACCGGAATCTGTTCCAAGGTTATAGCCCATGCCATTGACCAATCCGAAATCTGTAAACCCAAAAATATCGTCCACCAAATCACATTGATAAATGGGTTTTAAAAACATGGGTGTTCCGTAACCGTCCGTAATAATTTCCGCATCGGACATAAATTTATCCGTGGCTCGATAGACCTTATATCCTTCAAAATCGTTGATATTTCCCACAAACGGATCCCGAGTTCGAGTATCTGCTATATCATCCCAAGTAAGAATAATTTCGCCATCCCCTTCCGTGGCAGAGAGTGTGGGCATTTTTGGCGGTTGAGCAAAGCGATAATCTTTTTCGTAAATAACCTGAACAATTCGTTTCAATTCATAAAGTGCGGGAGCGGAATGGTCAGGTGAATTCAAGCCTGCCAGCGGGTCATAGGAATGAAGTTCGGACATTGAAATACGTTCTACACGCCCCTGAAATAATGGAAAAGGTCCTGACGCAAATACTTCAATCAGATTGGATATATTTCCTTCAAATTCCTCCAAAGAATCACTGCCGATTACGCTCCACATGGCTTCATCATTTTTAAACCAAAATGTGGAATTGCTCGCTGCGTGACTCGGAACGGGAAACATGCGAAACGCCGTTAAACCAACCATGTCAGATTCGGAAACATCGGTGGCATTAAAATTGGGTTCAGAACCCACACCTTCTCGATAATCCGGTTTATGATTCCCTTCCGTTCCGTCCGCATCGGGTCCTTCATAATTCAATTCTCCCGGTGCTACGCCATCAATTCCAATATCATCGCCGGCGTATTCACTTAATTGATAAATACCGTCACCGTTCAAATCTTCGCCGTCTTCCCAATCTTGGTCTTCGTCTGCATCCCAATGATTGCGTAAATCATCCATTTCAAGATGATACGCTTCCAAAAATGCTGTCAAATCCGAAATTCCATCCGTAGGTCCCACCATCATTTCTGCTTCATTATCTCTCTTTTCGTCCGTCAAACCATCTTGGTCATTGTCTATATAATCATACGCCATTCCCGGACTTTCAAGATAGGCAAATCCCATGAGTCCCGTGGGCAAACCGCCGGAGCCAACACCGTTAATATCCCAAGAATAAGACATATCTACTTCCGTATCAAAATAACCAATATCATCGGATCCATCATCACCAATGCCGTTATCCACCCAATATCCAAATGCTACTTCCCGCAAATCATAGTCTGAAATATTGGCGATTGAATATTCCCAGAAGATGGCGTCTCGCGCTTGTGGATTATTCCATTGAAATCCCCGAACGGCGACACGCAAACCCAATCCGCCCCAGGGTAAACCGGATTGAATGGTTACATTAGGGCGAATATTTCCAATGCTTTTTCCCGGTCGGGGATAATATTTCACATTGTCTTCGATTCCCAAATTTTCCTGATCTTGAGCATCATTTACCACAAAGTAGGTTTCCTGATCCGCATACGTTACACCGCGACCAAATCGGCCGTCCCATTCTCCTGGCCATTTGGTTTCGTAGCCACTTGCAGGCCAGCCCGATGTTGGCCAAGATTCCGGCCGATTGCTAATGGCTGGATATTCCCCCGTTTCATCAAAATATCCAAATACAGGATAAAATCCCCATTCTACCGTTCCCGTTGGGTCTTTATCCATTTCTTCTCTATAACTGGTTTGGAGATAATAGAGCTCATGATGATCCGTTAAAAGAATCTCTGCCGGTTCTGTAAGTGGAATGGTATCCACTACGGTAGTGCTATCATCTTTGATAAATACTTTCGCTCCAATAAGAAGTCCAATACCGTCAATCATTTTAACACCGTCAGAATTATTTGGCCATTTTGATACATTGGTTTTTGGCCAATCGGATAGTTCGGTTGTATTTCTAAAATATAAATAAATCCTGTTCCCGGTCATGAAGCCTTCCCGCTCTGCTGCTACATCTCCCGCAGAATCTTCCGGACCTTCATAAGGTTTTCCCTGACTAAAAATAGATTGAAACAACATACCAACTAACAATAATTGACTTATGTGAAATTTCATCAGATTTTTATCCCAATCGACACTTTTACATATCTTGGTGCAGAATACATAGCTGGGTTTTGAATACGGTCATCATAGTCATTAAAGTCGCTTCTATGCCCCGCCAAGTCCGTTTCTTGAATGACAGCGGTGTATGCTCTGCCTGTTTGACTGTTCACCCAATTTTCATTCAGTCGATCAAATAAATTAAAAATATTCACTTCAAACTTTGCCTGATAATTTCCAGCAATTGTAAATGATTTATAAAGGGAAAAATCAGCAGAGAATGCAGACGGTTTTCCATCGTTATTTGGATAAAGATTAATCCGGGATAATACACTTTCTGCCAAAGGAGAAAAAGTATATGGCATGCCGGAATTATAAAACCCGGTGACGGTCATTCCGCCACCATTGAATTGATAATTGACGGTTCCATTCAATGTATGACGCTGATCCCAACTCATAGGAATTAGCCGATTTACCGGATCCATACTATTTCCCGCTCGGTCAAATGCTTGAGTGGGATAGTCCGCATTTCCCCGGGTATATTGCAAGGTGTAATTCACATTTGTGCTGATACTTCCCCAACTCATGTCCAGTTTTAATTCTAAACCACGGGCATTTCCATAATCTTTATTGCTGTATAATCCGTATTCAATTTGGTTGTAAGTGGAAATAATTTTTGTGCTCAATAAATTATAAATATCTCTATAAAATAAGGATACTTCCATACCCGCATTTCTTGTGAGCTCCTGCCAAAGTCCAACTTCGTAAGTAATGGTTTTTTCCGGTTTCAGCAGGGGATTTCCCATAGTCGTAGAATAATCACTTGGGGGAACCAATCGTGAATGGTTTTGATATAAAGCATACATGGGTGGCATTT
Organism: Fidelibacterota bacterium; assembly: GCA_014381855.1. GTDB lineage: Bacteria > Fidelibacterota > Marinisomatia > Marinisomatales > JACNKV01 > JACNKV01. The sequence goes on from JACNKV010000099.1 coordinate 8,034, forward strand.
GGAAAAAATGTCCGTAACTGAAATGAAGAACGGCTTGATTCCCCAGTTGATAGGCTAATCCAAATCGTGGACTGATTTGAGTAATAATCGGTGCGTCGGGAAAAGTGGACATCATGGAGTCGGGTAAATTGAGTTGATTCGCCGGATTTCGATTGTCTGATGGATAAGCTGTTTTTGGGTCAAATGCATCATAACGTAATCCAATATTGATGACCATTTCATCGAATTCCATTTTATCCTGAAGATAGAGAGCCGACTCTGTTGGTTTAACCTTATATACGTCGCCATACACAGTTGAATCACCAAAAATTACGGGTGAATAGGATGTATCTTGAGCACTGATGCCGTCAAATTCGTTCCGGATTTCATGCCATTCATTCTCAATAGTATGAGAAAGAAATTGTGCTCCCCATTTAAAACTATGACGATGATTTGCTTGCCAAACCATATCAAATTTTATATTATCACTCTCATGAGTTCGCACGCTGTGCCCTTTTTGCTGACCACCGGTAAAAAATCCGGGACCGTAATTATCGAGATATTTATCGTGGACATATTGTGCATCCGTCGGACTTTCAAAAACATACCAGCCGTTGTATGTATTCATATTTGAATATTTTAAATCATAAAATAATGATTTTCCCAACATGTGATTCAAGTGCAACGTGGCAAATCCTGTCGTCCGATACGCTCCTGCCATGCCATCGGGATTGTATTTAAAGGCGTGGTCATAATCAAACCAATTATCGTCGTTAAAGGAATAAAGGGCAGAAAGACGAAATCCTTTGAATGCTTTTAAGGCGAGCTTTCCCAAAAAAGAAAAATTACTCCGGCGGTTCATTGGAACATAGGAACTATCGCCCGAATGTTCAGAATACCAATCAACAGGGTCATTTGCATAAAAGTTGCTAAAATCATCCACATTAAACCGACGAATTCCATTCAAGTGCCCATTCACTTTTTGGGATCTTACATTTGCGAAAAATGTAAGTTTATCTCCTAAAACAGGACCTTCAATTTGAAATTTATAGTCCTGATTTCGGTCAAATTCTGTTGGAGATAAACCAATAAAAATATCTGTATTATTAGTTTCGTAATTCCCAAAACTAATGGAAGCAGAGCTTTTGAAAACCGGCCCGCCACTTCGGGTAACCACATTCACGATTCCGCTCATTGCTCTGCCATATTCAGCGTTGAAGGTTCCCGTAATCACTTCCAAATCCTGGACAGCTTCCGGCTCAATTTCCACCGACGATCCTACACCGCCAAAACTTTCATCCACTTGAACACCATCCACCAAAAAAGCGACTTCCGTATTTCTACCGCCCCGAAAATGACCATTCACAACGCCGGCTTGCATATTGATTACTGACCCAATATTTTCAATAACCAGATTTTCAATATCGTCTCCGGATATATTTTTGATGGTGCCGGTCTGGTCCTTTTTTGTGTGGATTCGGTCAACCACAACTTGAACCACATCGCCTTCAATGACCGTTTGCTCCATCTTAAAAGCAAACGAAGATGTTCGATTGGTAGAAACTAGCACATCACTCATTTGGATTGTTTTGTATCCAATCATCATAACGCTCACGGAATAGGAACCGGGTGGCAAATTGATGATACTAAACCGTCCATCCGAATCCGCAGCTGCCCCAAAAGAAGTGTTGTCCAATAAAATGTTAGCGCCGGGTAACGATTCACCGGAAATTTTATCGGTTATATGTCCAGTTATTTTTCCTGTAGTTTGACTATATCCCACGGATAAAAACCCAAACAATAAAACCATAAATATGAAAATATTATTAAATGAAAATAAACCTTTTTCTAAACCCCTTTGTGTTTCCCTTTTGACAGGGGAAAAAGTAAGGCTTCTATGTGTTTTCTTTATTCTATTAAGCCATTTAATCCCCCTGTAATAGGGGGACAATGGGGGTTTAATAAATCGAAAATATTTTTGTAAATCCGTCATCATGAAGTCAATCCGTTTTCATGACCCATCTTTGGTTCTCCCCTATGACAGGGGAGAAAACAAAATGATTTTATATTTTGTTTTTTTAGCATCATTTTTTGATTGATGTCAAATTTCATATAGATAGTTCATCATTTTTGAACTGTGGCTGGGTATAAATTAAAGCGGGGGAACTGAAAGTCCCCCCGCTTTTGTGTTATTATTTGAGCAATATCATTTTTCGAGTTTGAACTTTGGTGCCCGCTTCTAATTTATAGAAGTAAACTCCCGATGCCATTTGGTTTGCATTCCACACAATTTCATGATGACCCATGGGTAAATCCTTATTTACCAATTCTCCCACTTGTGCACCCAGCATATTGTAAATGGATAGTTTCACTTGCCCTGCATTAGGCGTGGTGAATTGTATCTTTGTTACCGGGTTAAATGGATTGGGGAAATTTGGATGCAATGCGAATTCCAATGGAATACTTACATCATCATCTATCCCAACAGTCCCTACCGTAATAAATGTATAAGACCAAACAGATGGTGTTTGCCAAGCATTATCATTATTAGAAGGTGACATGACGAGATTCCCTTCCCAGCCGGAACCGTCATTATCATGAAGGGTCGGCTCAACAGGAATGCGATCTCCTGCTATAGGATTATACCGAGCATCGTCTCCGATTAATATTGAATCAAGTGAGATTTTCGCTTCAAATACATAATCAGGATTAAATCCTTCGAAGTAGTAATTCCCATCACCAGATGTTGCCATTACTTGTGCTGAATTCAAATCGTTTACTAAACCTGCTTCGTAGAAAACAAATTTGTAATCGGGTTCTGCTCCACGAGAAAGGGCGGCGTGTTTAGGTCCCTGCTGATCATATAGTCCGATGAATAATTCGAATGCATCAAGTTCCCACCAGTTGCCTTCGCCAGTATAGCCGGTATAATTATTGTCTATAACATCGCCAGCTACATAGAGAAAATCATTATCCATGGCAATGAAAATAGTACCGAATAGGTCGTTATCATCAGTAACAGATCCAATCACATGTGGCGTTCCGAATGAATTATCAGATACACCCAACTCAAATGGTTCGATTTCACTGTCATACCATTCAGATAAATCTCCATCTGCTGCAAATCCTGTCGGAGCGACAGTTACGATTGTAGGAATACCCAACGCAGTATTTGTAGATGCACTGCTTCCGCCACCAATTCCACTTTCGTTTCCTGCTGCATCTGCACACACAACTGCATAGTAATATGTTACGTTTGCATCATCATTTGGCGCATAGAGATAATGGACAGCTGCTTGGGTTCCTTCCAAAATGTCAAGTGCTACAATATCTACAGCGCCAGATCCTAAATCAGTAATGGGTTCAAGACTGGCGAATACATCGTAGGATTCTCCGTCTTCCCCAGGTACATCCGTCCATGTTACAAGATTGTAATATGATGCAGGTGTTCCACTTACATTCTCCGGTGCTGTCGGAGCCACAACATCAAAATATGGACTACCAACCCAAATTTCATCCAGATAAACAGGTCCAGCTAAACCGCCACTTGTAGCAATAATGGCAAATTGGTTCACTGCTGTAATATCCATTTCTCCATCTTCATTATGTCCATGATCATTGTTCCAGAATCCTGCCCAGCGATTAAAATCTGCCAAGGCAATGCCAACTTCTTTCCAAGTACCGTCATATCCACCCACAGCATCCGGTGTTAAAATAAAATGAGCTTCCAATGGAAAATCACCCCCATCTGTTCCGTCACCTGTATTTGTATCAGAAAATCGTATTCGTAATTCAGGTGTTCCGTCTGGTGCCATTATTTTGAATTTCAATGTATCTGATTCCCATGTTCCGCCAAAACTTAAATCAACAGATTCGTTAATTGTCCATACTGGGCCATCCCATTGACCACCATTTTCCCATTTTAGAGAATTGGAACCTGTAGTATAAGCTTCTTCGTCCGTGGTTGTAACTGTTCCGCTCCAACCACCATAAAGAGACATATTTCCCGGTATGGCATATCCATTAAAGAAAATCAAATCCAAAGGTTGAGGACCTTTTAACATTAAATCGTCCAAGACAACTGTTCCTGTAATTACATCGCCTTCGCCGCCACCGCTGACGGAAAATTCAATATCGAATCCTTTTATTCGGTCTGTATCTAATTCGAGATTCCCCGGTGTACCTGCCCAACCCGTATGGTTGAATCCTTCTCCACCCCAAAAATCTCCTGCAATGAGTGGGATATCTATTGTATGCCAACCAGCTGTCATATCCAGAATATAATGGAATGAATAGTAATATTCTCCTAAATCACCCACGTCATCAACCACATCGCCATAATCCCGAAGATTAAAACGAAGATGAACGCGTCCCGCTTCACTGGCAGATGCTACCACATAGTAACTGAAAGATAGTGAATCGTATTGAGACCAATTATACACACCCCCGGAATCGGGATGTAAATGAGTGATTTTTGAATATCCGCCCCAGCCTTCTGCATTCTGGGCAGCATATTCAAATTGCACTGAACCGGCACCGTTGGCTGGATCTGTCACATACGTTGTATTGACAAAACCAAGCGTAGGGTCTGCATTGGTACTGATGGCATAATGTCCACCGGGACCTGTTGCGCCCGATCCTTCCATTACCGGATTATACCAAATCCAATAATTGGTATCAGCTGGTGCAGTTTCAAAATCATCGATGACTTGCCCAAATGATACTAGGGGAAGTATTGACAACATAACAACTGTTATCGTTTTTTTCATGATGTACTCCTTTTGTGTTGTTAGTAAGTTTTAATTTGATACAAGGGTCAGCCCGAAGTATATCCCAACCGTTATTGTCATAATAATAATTGATGCTTTTTTTGCATAAATCCAAGGCGTCATATCCACTGGAGCAGGTTCACGCATTTCGCTTACCGCAATTTCTTCAGATGTCTTTGGTTTTATATGCCCTATAATTAACATGGCAATTACAGAAGCAATAAAACTAATAAAATATCCATGAAGCCAATGAAGATTGCCGTCTCCATTTGCAAAATAACTTGGTACATTTTTTATGTTTACAAACGTAAAAAAAGCATAAAAAGTCATACCAACAACCATTCCTATTTTTGCGGCAATAGCCGGCACATGTTTTGTCCCTATTCCTAAAATAAAAATGCCAATGATAGGTACACTGTATAAACCATTCACTTTTTGTAAATAGGTAAAAATGGATTCCATTTGAGCCAGCATTGGTGCAATGAGAATGGATGCAACAGCCAGTCCCATGCCAAACTTTTTACCCGTTTCTACAATTTGTTCATCGGAAGCAGATTGGTTTATGTATCCTTTGTAAAACTGTAAAGAGAATAAGGTGGAAGCACTATTTAATGCACTATTAAAGGAACTGAGGATTGAGCCCATTAAAACAGCTGCAAATAAGCCAACAGACCAATCAGGTAAAACATGACGAACAACTGCTCCATAGACTTGATCTTGTTTCCCGATTTCCAGTACTCCCGTCATATGAAGTGCAATAATACCGGGGAGACATAACATTATGGGCCCAACCAGTTTCATTGCTGATGCAAATAAAACACCTTTTTGTCCTTCAGCTAAACTTTTAGCAGCCATAGCTCTTTGGACTATAACCTGATTTGTTGACCAATAAAAAACTTGGATAAACATCATTCCTGTTAATAGAGTTGGCCAAGGGATAGAAACAACTTTATGATCAATATTGGTTTGGGTTAATACCGCGAGATATTCGGGGTTTGAATTAAATAATGTTGAAATACCAGATAAGAAAGAACCATCACCCAATTTTATTAATGCAAGTGCGGGAATTGCCAAACCACCAATAAGTAACCCCACACCATTTATGGTATCACTGACTGCAACGGATTTGAGTCCTCCAAAAATAGCATAAGAACTACCCAGCAATCCGATGACAGCCACGACTACCCATAAAGAAATATTTAAATCAAACATACCGATCAATGCCAAAGATCCTGTGTAAAGAACCACCGGCAACAAAACGGTTACATAGCCAAATAAAAATAATCCGGAAACCATGGAGCGCGTAGTTTTATCAAATCTTTTTTCAAGAAAAGCCGGTGTAGTTGTAAAACCGCTTGCCAGATATTTTGGCAGGAAAATTAATGCAGTGGCAATCATTGCGAATGCTGCCAATGCTTCCCACGCCACACCCACCAGAGCTTTATCGCCAAAAACATCCCCGTTTAATCCAACAAGTTGTTCTGTTGATAAATTCGTTAATAACAGAGAACCTGCAACGATGGGCCAGCTCAATGCTCTTCCACCTGTGAAATATTCTTCTGTGGCATTATCGGATTTATCCATTTTTTGGACAATGCGATATGTAAATATCGCTACGGCAATAGTAGCTGCAATAAAAGAAATGAGTGAAAAATCAATTCCGCCGAACATGAATTAAATGTCTTTTTCTATGAACATTTTTTACTCAACTTTTATGTATTCTTACAATAATCACCCCAAAAGATAATTTAATAAAATAATATATTGCAAATTATTTTTAATTTTTTTATATTTATTTGCATATGAAAGTGAAATTAGAAGACATTGCGACGAAAACAGGATATTCAATTGCCACTGTTTCAAGGGTGTTAACCGGGAAAGCTGTTGGGCATTCTAAAAGTGTAGAAAAAATTCTTCAAGCTGCCAGAGAATTGGGATACCGTGCATTAAGACCTATCTACCAATTAGATAAACTTCCCCTAGAAATAGCATTAGTGGCACAGCACCATGCAGAAGAATTTTATTCATGTTTATACGAAAGTTTCGACCGAATAAGTTCTGCTCAAAATATTCAGATGAGCATCCATTCCGTAAAGCATTCAAAAAATTTATTGGATGAATTGCAATTGATATCCCAATTCAACGATGGAATTATTTTAATGACACCCACAATCGATAGCGGTGAATACACAGAAATTGTGAAGTCCTTAAACTCTTTCCCCTTAGTATCTATTGCTCCCATTGACGAAAATGTGATTAAAACAATTACATTCGATTCTTATCAAGGAGGTTGGCTCGCTGCTAAACTTCTTGTTCAATCCGGATTTACTAAATTTGGATTGATTACAGGCCCCTTAATCAAATGGGAAGCTAAATTGCGGCGGAATGGTTTTGTGGATTATTTGCGAGGGAAAGATTTCAAAGTGGAGTGGGAATATAACGGAGACTATTCCTTTCGGTCTGGAGAAAAGGCATTTGAAGATATTGAAAAACCACAAAAGAAAAATTTTGGCATATTTTCATCTAACGACCAAATGGCATTGGGATTTCTCCATACAGCCTTAGAAAACGGGTTCAAAATACCAGGCGATTTCGGAATCGTGGGATATGATAATATGCCTTACAGCAAAGTGTTTTACCCAAAGCTCTCTACGGTAAATACTGATTTAGACACATTGGCAGAAAGCGTTATAGACTATTTAGTATCTATCATAAAAAAACAAAACGAAAAAAATAACAGACTCACAACCACTTTACTTCCAGTCAATATTGTAAAACGGAGAACACATGATTTCAAATAAACATTTAAAATGCATAAGAATGGTTCCTCCACTATTATATATCATTGGAGGATTTATGATGGCAAATTCAAATCGAGATTCATTTGTGAATGATATAATACAAAAAATGACACTTGATGAAAAAATCGGTCAAATGACACAGGTGGACAGACAGTTTATCCAGACATCTGATATTAGCGAATATTTTATTGGTTCGCTTTTGAGCGGTGGCGGCTCTACACCGAAAGTGAATGAACCAAAAGCCTGGGCAGATATGGTAGATGAATATCAAAAAGAAGCTCTGAAAACTCGTCTGAAAATTCCTATCATTTATGGCATCGATGCGGTACATGGACATAATAACGTGATAGGAGCAGTGGTTTTTCCCCATAATATCGGACTGGGATGTATGCGAAATCCTGAATTAGTTAGCCAAGCTGCGGCAGTAACGGCTGAAGAAGTGATTGCAACAGGCATTCATTGGACCTTCGCTCCATGTTTAGCCATTAGCCGGGATGAACGATGGGGACGAGCCTACGAATCCTTTGGCGAAACCCCGGAATTAGTAACAAGTTATACTTCTGCTGCAATTCAAGGATTTCAAGGAAAAGCTGTTGGTGAAAAAGGAAAAATTCTTGCCTGCGCTAAACATTTTGCTGGCGATGGTGGAACCGTTTGGGGGACAGGTTTAAAAGGAAAAATGGATCGGGGAAATACAATTTTAGATGATGCTGAGTTTAGGAGAATTCACGTGGCTCCGTATTTGCCGGCCATTGAAGCGGGCGCAGGATCCATCATGGCATCTTTCAATAGCTGGAACGGCGAAAAAGCTCACGGACAAAAAGAAATGCTAACTGGAATGATTAAAGAAGAATTCGGATTTCAGGGATTTATCGTTTCAGATTGGGAAGGAATTGATGAAATTCCAGGTGATTATAAATCAGATATTATTAAAGGAGTCAATGCCGGGTTAGATATGATTATGGTACCTGGCGCGGTTCCTTATGGCGGAGAATCCTTTAAAACATTTCTTAAATTATTTAAGGAATCAGTATTGGAAGGCTCTATCTCTATGAGTCGAATAGATGATGCGGTAAAAAGAATTTTAAATGTAAAATATGATATGGGGCTTTTTGAACACCCTTTAGCTGACAGAAGTAAATTGAATAATATAGGTACAAAAGCCCATCGTGAAGTTGCCCGCCAATGTGTACGAGAATCGGTCGTTCTATTAAAAAATGACAACAACATTTTACCCTTAAATAAAGAAGGTCAAACCATTTTAGTCGTCGGAAAAAATGCCAATAATTTGGGGTATCAATGTGGCGGTTGGACCATTAGCTGGCAAGGCAGTTCCGGAGACATTACGGATGGAACAACAATTTTTGATGGAATAAAAGAAATATCTAAATCAGAAGTAATCTTATCCGAAAATGGGGAGAATATTTCTAATGCAGATGTGATTATTGCCGTCATTGGGGAAAAACCTTATGCCGAGATGGAAGGCGATCGGGCTGATTTGAAATTAGATAAATCGGATGTGGCGCTTTTAGAAAAAATTCAAAAATCAGGTAAACCAGTGATTGTAATTCTTGTTACCGGACGACCGTTGATGATTTCTTCCTATCTCAATGATTGGGATGCTTTGGTTTCTGCTTGGCTCCCCGGTACAGAAGGAAACGGTGTGGCAGATGTATTGTTCGGGGATTATTCTCCCACCGGAAAACTTTCTGTCACTTGGCCAAAATCCATGGACCAAATTCCTATTAATATAGGCGATAAAGTTTATAATCCACTGTTTGAATTTGGGTTTGGTTT
>JACNKV010000012.1 GCA_014381855.1 Fidelibacterota bacterium
GCAATATCTGTGATACTAATAAAATCTTCTTTATTTGATTGCACAATTGCGATTTTTTTCCCGATGACATTTAGCTTTCTCATAATATTTACCTAATTATGGTATATTCGCCATCTTTTGCTTTCAGCATATCGGTTAAGGAAATAAAATCATTTTTTGTAACTGTGATATATCTTCCCAATACATTTAGTTTATCCATTTTTCCCCTCACCTTCCCCACTTGAACTGTGAGGATTTTCCGAACAATTGATATTATTGAAGATTTGATGTATTGTAATTATTTGTATTTTATTTCGCAAACATTACTCCCTTTTTAATTGACAATTGATAATTTTGAATTCCCGCCTGCTCCCCAGCCTGCCCCACCAGCTGGCGGGGGGCTGGCAGGCGAAGAATGAGGCGGGCAGGGATAATTGTAAAAAGACTTTGCTCATATTCATTTGAGTTTCCCCAATAAATTCAAGTTTTCTTTATTAAATTTGCTGAAAGCAGAAATCTTTTTACCTAAATCCTTCAATGATGCTCCGGAATGGTATATTTCTTTACCGTCAATAATGATAAATCTATCATGGATGTTTTTTTGTTCTTCTCCAACCAACTTTCCATACTGTTCATTAAATTTTTCAATATCCAATGCCAATCGTTTTGATATGGATTTGGTGTAGATTTTTATTTGGACACCCTTTTTTCTCTTTGTCAATAATGTTAAAACACTGTCGTCAATATAGTTGTCTAAAATAATGATGGACTTTTTTGCTGACCGAATTATTTTGGATACAAAAGCATGGGCATCATAAATTTGACCTTCGAAAATAATGCCTTGTTTGGGTGAAATCCCCTTTGATTCTATGGCATCGAAGACTTTGTCAAATTTATGATCATGTTCTAACTGTTTTAATTCTACTCTGTCAATTCTTTGAAATAATTGAGCATTACTGCCAATAAATTTTCGCATTACAACAAACGCATTTATGATCTGAACGCTTACTTTAACTGCAGTGTCACTCCTTAATACCGCGGAAAGCATAGCGACACCTTGTTCAGTGAAAACATATGGCATATATTTTCGATGTGCTCCACGTCTTTTTTTTAAGGTCACATTTTGTGATCTTAAACGGTCTTCACTTGATATCACAATTTGTGATTTCCAAATTTCCAATTCATTTTTTGTTAGTTGAAATCTAAAATCTTCTGGAAATCTATCAATATTCCGTGCAACAGCTTGGTTTAACACCCGGGTTTCTACCCCATAAATTTTAGCAAGATCGCTATCCAGCATAACCTGTTCACCCCGTATGGTGTAAATCAGGTTTTGGATTTTGACCGGGTCCGTGATTATGCTTTTACTGCGCATTCACCACGCCTTCTCCAAACCCTTTGATTTCGATTGGGTTATCATCGGGGTCGGCAAATTCACAGGCGCCGGTATACGTCACAGATGACATCCCGGAAGAGGTAGCGGTCAACACCAGATTTGCCAGACTCCCCGTCCCCGATACCGAAATCGTATCTCCGCCAAGAAAGGATGTGTAGATATCAATCGTTCCGGTCGTGGGATCATTTTCAAAGATGAAGATCAGGTTGTCGGCTCCGGAGAAAAACTCCCCTTCATTCACCGAAAGCAATTGGAGTTTGTTCTTATTGTAATTCACTTGGATGTGCGATCCGGAGAGATTAGTTATCTCCATGGCAAAGACGTTTAAGGTCACGCTGCCACCAACGTTAACGGTCACTGTATCCGGAAAAAAGACCATCGCCGGCGTGTCAAATACATCGTTTTCTACATCCAGAGGATTGTCATACACTTCCGTCGGTATTTCACAGGCAAAAAATAAAAAAATCAGACTCGGAAATACCCCCCTGTAAATTTTCGGACTCAATAGGTTTTTCAAAGGGTTCTTATACATTGTACATTGTAAACTATTCATTGTTAAGACTCCAGTTCAATTGTAATTGTCGATTGGTCGGATTAAATCCAAGCGATAGGTTCTTGTCTTTCTTTTTCTTATTCGTGTTCTTATCGTTCTTCCCCGCCCAAATCAAAAATGTGTGGATTGTATTCCCGACCCACACAGTTGCAGCCACAGCAATCATGGACTTCATCATGTCGTTCGCGGCAACGATTTCATCGTGGCTTTTTTCTGCCTTAGATCTATACTCGGAAATCAGTGAGGGTTGCGTAGCGGCATTGTACTGATCCGTATATTGATTAAAATCGCTGACAGATGTTTGATAGTGATTATATTGCATAAATAAAAAGGTTAATGCCGCAGTTTCCAATCCTGCCCAGCCGTATCCCCAAAAGCTCTTATCTGAATAAAAGTGTCCTAATCCGGGGTAAAGCAAAGATCTGAATATTGCTCCTCCTTGTGTCCGCACCACCGCGGATGCTTGTTTCTTAAGAAAGGCTGTAGTCCCCAATTGTTTTTTCTCCAACAGATAATCGGGCACATCCAATCCAAGGATACTCCACGCCAGCATTTCGATCTCGGTGATGAGTCCGTCCACCTCTCCCTGGTAGGAGATATTTTTCATGCTTTCAGCGGCGCCGGTCGCAACAGAAAACATTTTTGCATCAATGGTGTATGTATTCCCGATCTTTCCGATTGCCCCGTTAATCATAAATTGCACCCCAAGCAGGGCTCCGACTTCTGCCGCACATTCGTTGCTTGTACACCCCCCGGATTCAAATCCCTGAGCCTTCAAAACATCTTTCATGGTATTTCGTTCTACCATTAACACTTTCTCCGTGTTGCTGAGTTCTGTACTGAAGCGGTCTGTGAGTGTTTTCGCCTCCATGGATGTGATCCCACGTCCTTCAAAATCCAGCACAGCAACCGTCGGGCGATCTTCCTCTCCGGCTCGCTTTAACCGAAGTTTAGCCGGAGCACTCAGCCCGACGATCTCCCAAGCAAGGATTTCCATCTCAGTCAGTAGACCTTCAATATTTCCTTCGTAGGTGACGCTTTTTGTCCGTTCGATCTCTCCTGTTTCTACAGAGAATAATTTGGCATCGATGGTGTAGGTTTCTCCCATAAGCCCAATGGACCCACTGATCATATTTTGCGCACCTAATAGCTGCCCGACTTCCGCCACACATTCGTCACTGGTACAGCCGGATTGCTGAAGTCCCTGCTCCGCAAGGATCTTTTCAAGTGCTTTCCTTTCGATGAGACGAACGGCTCCGGTATTCCCGATTTCGGTTCGCAGACGCTCACTGAGAGTTTGGACTTCCTGCTCTGTAATACCTCGTGCATCGAAATCCAGGATGGCGACGGTGGCTTGCTTAGTTGAGGTTTCTTGTCCGAATACTACGGAGAGTAGCGTGAGGATAATTAGCGGAAATATGGTTAGTCGCATAG
>JACNKV010000011.1 GCA_014381855.1 Fidelibacterota bacterium
GGGCGAAAAGACAATTATGAGAGATTACGCAAACCTAACCCCCAATCAACCTGACCCCGAAAGCATTCGGGGCAGGTTATTTCATTCGTTAGGTAGCACACTATGAAGTTAAATAAAACAACATTAATCATTATATCAATTTCAATTATTTCACAGATTTGTTTTTCACAAAATAATGAAAATATTAACATAGATTCTTTAATTGTTTCTGAATACTTTAATGATGTAGAAGGTTTAAAATCTCCAATTTTTGCCGCATATTTAAATTTAGCTTTACCAACAACCGGATATCTCTATCTCGGAAACTGGTATAAAAAAGCACCACCTATTATAGTTTTACTAACACTTGGTTATGGCTGGGGTGTTCATTTAGAAACAAATATTAATCCTGATGTCCCTGCTGAAGGTGAAGTATTGTTGGGTCCATCATTAATTATAGTTGGTTCAATGTGGTATGCAATGATTGATGGTTATAGAACCGCAAAGAAAATTAATGAAGAGAAGAGAAAACAAAAATTATTGGAAATCATAAAAAAATATGATAAATGAAGTGCCCCCTAACCACCACTCCACCGGTGAGTTTAATCGTTAGCATGATATGCTCGTGCATTGAAACCAAATTTAAAGGGAATTCATGAAAAGTTACAATATACTCATTCTAATACTACCAATACTCATCATAGTAATTATTGGCTGTCCTGCCCCACCTGAAACAGAGCATCCTCCTGAGATCGAGATCGATATTTCCATAGAAGTTATCGATACTTGGGCAACTTCAAGTATTTTAAGATTAACTGTTGATGATAGTACTGAGTACTGGAATATCAAGATCAAGCGAGATAGTATAATCGTTATCGATCAATTCCTATCTGGACAGGATACGATCTTTATTGATGGGGACCTTTCGCCACTTACATCCTATACCTACCAAGCTTATGTCTTTCATGAAAATGGAAATATTGACTCATCCGATTTAAAAACTACAACAACTATTGATTCAGTAAGTAGTGAGTTTTCATGGACTATTGAAGAGTTTCCTGCATTTAGTAGTACCCTGTTAGGGGTAACAATAATTGATAAAAATAGTGTTTGGGTGATCGGGAGGATAAAAGAATTGGATCCGGATTCAAGCTATGATGGAACTGGTCATGAACGATTCAATGGTTCTCATTGGGACGGCAATACCTGGACCCATCATCATATTGGTGATTCTGACTTCATGGGCGCAGTTTTTAGCCTTTCAGAAAACGATGTGTGGGCTGCAACGTATAACTACATCTATCACTGGGATGGAGCCATGTGGCATGAATTTAGTTTGGAAGATTACGGGGTAAATATTGGCAACAAGCATATAACACCAATCTGGGGACCAGCATCTACGGACATGTATTTCGGAGGAGATTCAGGAAGGGTTGCTCATTATGATGGTTCTACGTTCACTCAAATAAAAACAGGAGTGAATGGAAATGTTGTTGATATCACAGGTACATCTGATGGTGAAAAGGTAATTCTTGTATGTCGACCACATCTTACCTCCTTTTCTGATGAATATAAAATATTGCGAAAAGATTCAAGCATTGATGACTGGGAGGAGTTATTTCTTCCCTCCCCACCAGAAAATATGGATTATTACAATTATCCATATAGTGCTAGTGTATTTGGCAATAAACTTTACACTTTTTCTAGGAATGGATTAGCCACAGTCGATCTAAGCACAGGTGAATCATACTTGACATATTCTGATGCAACATGGTTGGGTGGGGGACGTTATCTAACTGTTAAGGCTATCGCTGAGAATGAAGTATTTATTTCTTCTTGGCACCTAGATTATGCATTTTTCAATGGCGCGAATCTTCAATACAATGACAATCTAGATATTGGTTGGTATGTACTTGCTGAGTGGCCACATCAAGCTGACTATCGCGATGATACTGCAATAATGATCAAGATGTATCATGGTTCTGAAATTGCATGGGGAAGGCGTGAATAATACTCTACATGCTAACAAAAGTTTCGAGCTGACTCACCAACGTAAGGTGCTTAGTGATAAGGGGTTACAGGGATACAGTGTCTATACAAAGTGAAAATATGATGAGAAGCAGCTCAAACTCAGGGCTTGTACGGCTTAAATTTTTAAATCAGGGCAATTTATGACATTGAAAAAGTTTATTCAACGAATGCCAAAAGTTGAACTTCATGTTCACCTTGAAGGTTCAATCCAACCCAAGACGCTTTTAACATTGGCAGAACGAAATAACGTAAAACTTCCTGCTGAATCACTTGAAGAAATGCGTGAGTGGTATCAGTTCTCTAATTTCGCTCATTTTATTGAGATTTATTTTGCAATTTGTGACTGTATCCGAACACCAGATGATTTTGAATTAATTGCAGGTGAATTTCTGAAATATCAAGCTGAACAGAATATTAAATATAGCGAAGTGATATTTACACCCTACACACATCATGAGCATGTGAGATTTGATGACCAGTTAGCCGCAATTAATCGAGCAAGAAGGGAAGCAAAAGAAAAATATGATGTGAGTATTGGATTAGTTCCCGATTTATCACGCCAAATGAGACCAGTCGAAGAAAGTTTTCAAGTTGTTGATTGGGCTATTGAAAATATGGGGAATGGAATTATTGCGTTTGGTTTGGGCGGACCAGAAATAAACAATCCGCCAGAGATATTTACAGAAACTTTTAAGCGAGCAAAAGATGCAGGATTGCCAAGCCTTCCACATGCGGGAGAAACCGAAGGAACTGAGAGTATTTGGGGGGCAATAAATGCACTTTCTGCGGTTCGTATTGGACATGGTGTTCGCTGTTTAGAAGATTCTGAGTTGGTCGCTTTTCTCCGTGAGAAACAAATTCCACTTGATGTAAGCCCTACAAGTAATGTGTGCTTAGGAGTAGCTTCGACATTGGCACAACATCCTTTGCCGCAGTTGCTTGATAAAGGGTTGTTCGTGACGATAAATTCTGACGATCCACCAATGTTTGATACAACGCTCACCGATGAATACCTTCGCATTGTGGATGTCTTTGATTTTAATGTAGCTCAGATTAAGCAGTTTGTGTTGAATGGAATTCATGCGAGTTTGCTTCCGTCAGAAAAGCGACAAACGCTGGAGAAGAATTTTAGAGCAGAATTTATAGAGTTAGAAAATGAGCTTGGGCTATAGTAATTCTAAGAGTCGTACAACCCTGCGTTAAGCTGACACTTGATAATCAGGGAAATTTATGACATTGGAAAAAATTGTACGGCGAATGCCAAAAGTTGAACTTTCACTACTCAACGTCACTTAAACATATGAATCATTATCTCTAAATT
>JACNKV010000010.1 GCA_014381855.1 Fidelibacterota bacterium
CAACGCTGAATTTGGCACATCTGGTTTTACGGTCCTCCCGGGTGGTTACCGCTACAGCGGCAATGGTAATTACAACGATATGGGGAGCAACGGGTACTTCTGGTCTTCTACAGAGATCAATAGTGACATCGCGTGGAGCCGGCTACTGTCTTTCTATTATTCAGGCGTGTACCGCATCAGCAACTTCTTCACTAAGCAATCTGGGTTCTCTGTTCGTTGTGTGAGGGATTTAGACAATTTGACTATTCGACAATTTGACAATTTAGATGAGTCGAAGAATGAGACTCATCTCGAAAATTATGCACACTCAATAGCCAATACTCAATCCCGCTCTTCCCGCACAGACTGGCTCATAATTTCAACGGATTCACTCACCATACAGCCTGGAGCTTCTGCTGATGTGACGGTAACGGTCAATGCCGGTGGTTTGGGTTCTGGTATTTATAGTGAAAATATTTCAATAACGAGTAATGATACGGAAAACAGTCTAATCGTAGTTCCTGTAAATATGTCTGTAGCTAATTCTGCTCCTTTTGTATTTCAGCCAATAAATGATGTGACAGTGGATGAAGATGCAGATACACTTTCCTTATTAATAGATGGTGTTTTTGATGATGCGGATATAATCAATGGCGACACGTTAACCATTACGGCCGTATCCTTAAACACGGATTTAATTACGATTGGTTCAGATAGCAATGAAGTGCCTTACATGGTTTTTGTTCCCGATGCAAATGGTGAAACGGACGTTGTTGTAACGGCAACTGATTTAGCAGGACTTTCGGTAAATGATACAGTACACGTAACAGTGAATGCAGTAAATGATAGTCCGAATGAATTTAATTTGACTGAAACAGATGAAGTGATTGCAATCACATTGGATGAACTTTCTACAGGCTCTCTCGATTTTGAATGGGAAGTGGCAGAAGATGTAGATGGGGACTCTATTGTATATCATTATACATCAACGTTAACGGCTGGATCCTATACAGAGCAATTAGATTCATCTTTAGTGGATACGAGTTTAACTCTTATGACTTACAGAGCCATATATGATAAACTATTTGCATGGGAAGTGACAACAGCCGTTCTTGAATGGCACGTATATTCGGATGATGGAACTGTAAGTGTTCCTGCATTAAATGGTCCATTAACATTATCCATTGATATTAGTAGTCTTTCGGTTGATGATCAATTAATTCCAGATGTATTTGCATTGCATCAGAATTATCCAAATCCATTTAATCCAACCACGACCCTTCAATATGATTTACCTGAAGATGCTCAAGTTCGGATTATGGTTTATGATTTGATGGGACGCGAAGTCAGATCACTGGTCAACAATCAACAGAATGCCGGTTTTAAGTCAGTGGTTTGGGATGGAACGAATGAATCGGGTCAACCAGTGAGTGCAGGGATGTATCTTTATAGAATCTCGGCTGGAGACTTTAGGCAGACCAAGAAGATGGTTTTGTTGAAATAATTCCAATAACAATCAAATGAAAAGGGGCAGTTTTACTGCCCCTTTTTTGTTTTACTTTCAAATCGTATTAAACTTTTATTCCTGCTCCCCAAACCCCACAATCTCCGCCAGCTTCAATAATTTCTTGGCTGAAATATAAGACCGGTATTTGTTAGAACGGTGGTTATTCCGGCGGTTTCGGACACCTAACCAGTGTATATTTTGGATGATCCTACCCGCCTGCTGCGGGCAGGAACTAAAATATATTGACTTCAATTTACCGCAAGGTGGATACCATGTCTGTAAATTTGATGAAATAATTAAAAATATCCTTTCACCGAATGATACAAAAAGTGTAAAGTACCTAAAGTTGTATCAAACAAATAGGATAAACATGTTGAAACAATTTAGGTCCTCAAAGATGGTTAAGAAAATGGCCATTCAGTCCATTAGAACAATTGGAAATATGATTATTCTTTTGCTGATAATGATGTCATTCGGATTTTCCAATGATGATCAAAATGGAGGAAAGAAATTATCCCCCAAAAATAATGAACCCTTCCGTATTCATATCGAAGATTTTGGTGATCGTCAAGATTGGGGAGAATTGGAATACAATCCTATTGATGAAGCATCCGGTCTTGTAGCAAGCCGAAAAAATGAAAATGTATTTTGGGTGCATAACGATTCAGGTGATAATAATAGAATTTATGCATTCAATAATGAAGGCAGACATCTGGGCGTTTATTATTTAGATGGATGTTCCGCCAGAGATTGGGAAGACATGGCTACCGGCCCAGGCCCTGTCGATGGAGAACAATATTTATATATTGGAGAAATTGGTGATAACGATGCGGAATATAATCTAAAATATATTTATCGCATTATTGAGCCTACGGTGGATTCAAATCAATCACCTATAACGGAAACAATCTATGGTGCAGAAATTATTACGTATCAATATCCCGATGGCAACCGAGATGCAGAAACACTGATGGTCGACCCATTGACAAAGGATATTTATATCATTTCAAAAAGGGAAGAGCCAGTCAATATTTATCAACTTACATATCCTCAGTCAACATCAGAAACGCTTACGCCCGAATTCATGATGGATATTGATTTTTATCCTGAATTTAATAATGGATCTCCTCAATATATTGTTGCAGGTGATATTTCTGCAGATGGCTTGGAGATACTTGTTAAATCATACTTGGACATTTTTTATTTTTCACGAAATCCAGATCAAACCTTAATGGAAGCATTTAATCAAGATTTAATAACCGTGTCTTATATCTTAGAGGTGCAAGGAGAGGCGCTCGCGTGGCATCCACAAGGATTTGGTTATTTTACCACAAGTGAGGAAAAATACAATGTTGAAGCGCGGTTATATTTCTACCCTGATCTCGTGGGCTGTATGGATTCTCAAGCTTTAAATTATAATCCTTATGCCACAGTACCTGATTGGAGTTGTGAATATCTAAATCTTGAAGCGTTTCCGAATCCAAATGATTACGCGTTGTATTCTGCTTACCCAAACCCTTTCAATCCAACGACCACACTTCGCTACGATTTACCTGAAGATGCTCAAGTTCGGATTATGGTTTATGATTTGATGGGTCGTTCGGTTAAAACCTTGGTGAACAATCAACAAACAGCTGGATTTAAGTCTGTTATTTGGGATGCGACGAATGATTTAGGCCAGCCAGTGAGTGCAGGGATGTATCTTTATAGAATCTCGGCTGGAGACTTTAGGCAAACCAAGAAGATTGTACTGCTGAAATAATATATCAACCTTCCGAAGGTTTGCCTGCCTGCCGTTGGTTCGGAGG
>JACNKV010000101.1:0-12315 GCA_014381855.1 Fidelibacterota bacterium
ACATGTTTTTTGGCAACGATTTTAATAATCCCGGCGGTTATGGGTTGGGGTGAAAAACGAACCACTAATTAACACGACTTTACGAAAATAATATGAATGAGATATCTAAAGAACTCATTGCCCCATGCGGAATGAACTGCGCAATTTGCAGTCGATATCTTGCGTATCGCAATAATTTAAATCGGCGTCAATGTCGCGGTTGCCGATCAGAAAATAAAAAGTGTACATATTTGTTTGAAAAATGTACGGGAATTAATAACGGTTTAGACGGGAATGCTTCTGCTGTGTTTTGTTATGAATGTAATCAATACCCTTGTAGCCAAATCAATCGAATGAACGACCGATACAGAAAAAATTACAGCATGAGCGTGAAAGATAATTTAGACTGCATAAATAAAATGGGTATTGGTAAATTTACCGAAGATCAATATGAAAAATACCGTTGTTTAAAGTGTGGCGGATTAGTTTCAGTTCACAATAAGAAATGCTTTAAATGTGATAAGGTAACAAAACTTGTGGAAAAATATGATTAAGACTGTATACACAAATCGAACGGAGAAAACATTCATTATTCTACTCTTGTTTTTGACGATTAATTCGCTTTTTGCAACCGTTCCACAAATGAATTTTAGCGGAAGATTTTCCGGCCTTGGGCAAGTTTCCAATGCCAATGACCGTATTGATTTCAACGTCAGATATTTACCGCAACTTGAAGTTGAATTCTTTTCGAATTTCGATGCTGAATTTTCCGGGAATATTTATAGCTTCGCCAGCTCAAATGCGTTTGGTGAAATAGCGAAAAAAATAAAACCCTACCGCGGATGGATTCGATATCGTTCAGCTCAAGTTGAAATCCGTCTTGGATTGCAGAAAATCAATTTCGGTCCGGCTAGGATTCTCCGTTCGCTTTCGTGGTTTGAACAATTGGACCCGAAAGACCCGCTTCAATTTGCCGATGGCGTGAATGCATTGCGGATGCAGTATTATTTTCAAAACAATGCCAATGTCTGGCTGTGGGGACTTTACGGAAACGATAATCCCAAAGGTTTGGAAATGTTCGGCACAAAAGAAAACACTCCGGAATTTGGCGGTAGGTTTCAATATCCGTTTGGGAATGCTGAATTGGCGGTAACGGCTCATCATCGTATACTTCTGCTAGACGGTATTGCTGAAAACAGAATCGCCCTGGATGGATTTTGGGATGCAGGTGTAGGGTTGTGGTTTGAATCGGTAGTGATTCAAACTGACTATGAAGAAAATAAATTGGATTACCGGACGTTTCTGACTTTAGGAACGGATTATACTTTTCCGGTCGGCAATGGAGTAACCGCAACGGCTGAACACTTAAGGATATCAATGGGCGAAACACTTTTTGATGACCAATCAAAAAACGACATAACAGCAGTTTCATTATCATATCCATTAGGAATGATGGACAGGCTCTCGTGTTTCAGTTATTACAGTTGGGATTCGGATACACCGTTTCATTATTTCAGCTGGCAGCGGACTTATGATCGCTGGATTTTTCAGTTGAACGTATATTGGTCACTGGAAGTAAATTCACCATCTTTCACAGGTAAAGATAACCGGGAATTAGGTACCAACGGATTTCAATTCATGGTCATTTTCAATCATTGAGGAAATACGTAATGAAGAATCGACTTTATTTTTTGGACAATTTTAGAACCTTTCTTGTTTTTCTTGTGGTCTTATTTCATGCGCAGTTTGTTTATGTTCAATCGTTAGAAACTATTTGGATCGTAAGCGACCCGGTTAAAAATAATGCCATCGGACTGATCGGAATGTATATTGACCTTTTTGTGATGTGTGGTTTATTCTTTGTTTCCGGATACTTTATCCCGGCATCGTTAAAACAAAAATCGGGCTGGGCGTTTGTTGTGTCAAAATTCAAGCGAATAATACTCCCGTGGCTCATTGCCGTTCTGACCTTAATTCCTACATATAAAGCGATATATTTATTCTCCAGAGGATTGCCACAAGAAAAGTGGTTTACTTATTTCCATTGGTTCCAGAGAGTTGATGGAAATCCGTATTTATTTTCTGACAATTTGAGTCAAAACTGGTTATGGTTTTTACCGGTGTTGTTTATTTTTCAAATCATATATTATGGATTTTCACGATTGAAAATTCTACCGGAAAAAATGTCCGTAAAAACCGGTGTGCTGGCTGTCTTTGTCGGGGGGCTTTTTTACAGTCTGTTAATTTCAGCGTTGAATTTCACCGGCTGGCATGACTCTATACTGCTTCATTTTCAACGGGAGAGATTCGCCGTCTACTTTTTAGTGTTTATGTTGGGTGCCCTGTGTTTTGAAAAGGATGTTTTTAGCAGTGAAAAGCGAAATAAAAAATTTGTCATCATCAATGTCGTTCTGACGATTGCTCTTGGGGTCTATACGGTTGCAGCGTTAAATCTGTTTTTTAACATTGCTGTACCGGACAGAAATTTCTTTTTCATTTCTGAATTTGCCGACTTGTTCCTCTATTATGTATCACAACTATTGAGCATGTTAAGTTTCATTTATATTTTGACGAATCTGTTTAGATTCAAGTTCAACAAAACAAATGCATTATTAAAGCACTTAAGTAACAATTCCTATTCGGTTTATATTATTCACATGATCGTTTTAGGAATTATTGGATTAGGGATGCTTAATATTCATTTGCCGGCATTTGTAAAATATGTTCTTCTCGCAACTTTAACATTTATCGTCTCAAACGTATTAGCATATTTCTATAAAAAATATTTCCAAAAAATCTCTATAATTCAACCATACAAACAGGATAACGTATGAATAATTCAGCTTTAATTCACATCACCGATTTAGTCAAAACCTTCCCCATGGGAAAAAGAGAGTTTACAGCTTTGAAGGATATTAATCTATCCTTTTCAGCTGGAGAATTCTCCGGGATTGTCGGGCCAAGCGGATCAGGGAAAACCACGCTGTTAAATATAATCGGTACGTTAGACGTTCCTACAAAAGGAGATGCCCGGGTCATTGGGCGTTCGGTGAGTGATCTTAATTCAAAAGATGCGGCTGACTTACGGAACAAACACCTGGGATTTATTTTTCAAACGTATAATTTGTTACAGGTTTACACCGTTTTTGAAAACGTAGAATTACCTTTGCTGTTATTAAAAATTCCATCAGAAAAAAGAAGGGAAATGGTGCTGCAATCTTTAGAATGGGTAGGGTTAACCGATAAGATAAAATCCCGCCCGGCTCAATTATCCGGAGGAGAATGCCAGAGGGTGTCTATTGCCCGGGCGATGGTGAAATCCCCACAAATTGTTTTAGCAGATGAACCGACCGCTAATTTAGATGCGAAAAATTCCCATACTATTTTACAAACTATGGAAAACCTGAATCGTGAATTAAACACTACCTTCATTTTCGCAACGCACGATGAGAAAGTAATTCAGTATCTCCGGAGAAAAATAAGTCTGGAAGATGGGCAAGTGGTGAGAGATGAAACGATTAAGGGATAAAGATTAGGATTAGGAAAGAATCGCCATGTCATTAGCATTAAAACTTGCATATCGAAATCTCATGGGTGCCAAATTACGCACGTGGCTGAACGTGTTTGTGTTGTCCCTTTCCTTTGTGGTCATTATTTGGCAAAAGGGAATTCTGAACGGTTGGGATCAACAGGCAAGGCGCGACACGATCAACTGGGAAATCGGCGGCGGGCAATATTGGCAAGGAGATTACGATCCTTATGACCCGTTTGCATTAGAGGGCAGTCATGCCCGATTATCTGTCGCCACTGAACGGGCTATTGCAGAAGGAAAACTCACGCCGATTCTTATTTCTCAAGCGACCATGTATCCTGAAGGACGGATTCAGAACATCTTGCTGAAAGGCATCGATCCAAATCAGAAAATCATAGAATTGCCCTCATGGGAATTGATTTCGGAGAACGGAGACATCCCTGCAATGATTGGGAAACGGAACGCCAAAAACAATCATCTGAAAATGGGCGACTATGTGACCATCCGCTGGAGAGATGCGAATGGAACATTTGATGCCGTTGAGGTCAAGATTGTCCATATTTTTAAATCCAATGTAGCAACACTGGATATGGGTGTATTGTGGATTCCGCTGCAAAAGCATCAGAAAATGATGCAGATGGATGGCGAAGCAACCATTTTAGTCACGGATCAAAAAATCGGTTTTGGCGGGTCCATTGTCGGATGGGAATTTAAAGACCATTATTTATTACTCACCGAAATCCGTGAAATGATTGAAATGAAATCGGTCGGCGGTTATGTGTTTTTCGTTATTTTAATGTCATTGGCGATGCTGGCGATTTTCGACACTCAAGTCTTGTCAATTTTTCGACGCCAGAAAGAAATCGGCACGCATATTGCTTTGGGGATGACACAAAAGCAAGTTATCGTGTTGTTTACTGTCGAAGGTGCTGCTCATTCGGTATTGGCAGCAATATTGGCCGGGATTTACGGATTTCCGTTATTGGCGTATCAGGCATCTGTCGGGTGGGCTATGCCGGGATCAACCGATGATTTTGGCATGACCATTGCCGAAACAATTTTTCCGGCATACAGTATCGGACTAGTATTGGGTACAACGTTGATTGTGTTGATCACGACGACGATTGTCAGCTATCTTCCAACCCGTCGTATTTCCAAGATGAAACCTACCGACGCAATCAGGGGGAAAATCCAATGATCAAATTCCTGTTAAACGGATTGCTTCGGGATCGCCAGCGTAGCTTCTTCCCCATTTTGATTGTAGCTATCGGCGTTTGGATTACCGTTTTCTTTCATGCCTATATTCAAGGCGTTTTCGGTGATTTGATTGATTCCACCGCGCGATTTTCCACCGGACATGTAAAGGTGATGAGCCGGGCATATTCCGAAAACGCAGATCAGAAACCCAATGATTTGGCTTTGATGGACGTGAAAAAAATCACAGCGGATCTTCGACAGCAATATCCGGATATGACATGGGTGAAACGAATTCAATTTGGCGGTTTGCTTGATATCCCTGATGAAAAGGGCGAAACGCGTTCCCAGGGACCCGTATTCGGAATGGGCGTTGATTTGCTTTCTTCAGATAGCCGGGAAATTGAAATCCTGAATATTGAGAAATCTGTCGTTAACGGACGGATGCCGCAAACCCCCGGCGAAATTTTGATAAGCGACCAATTAGCACAAAAGTTGGGTGTGTCTTTGGGAGAATCGGCTACGCTACTTACGTCCACGATGTACGGCAGTATGACCATGCACAATTTTACGGTTGTGGGGACCGTCCGTTTTGGAATGACGGTCATGGATCGCGGCGCCATAATTGCGGACATCTCTGACGTTCAATATGCGTTGGATATGGACGATGCTTGTGGAGAAATATTGGGTTTTTTTGAAAATAGGATTTATGATGATGAAAAAGCGGCTGTTATTGTAAACCGATTTAACACTGATTATTTGGAGGTTGAAGATGAATTTGCGCCGGTCATGGGAAAACTGATTGAATTGAGCAATTTATCTGATTACCTGAAAATGGGTGAGAATTTTTCTGGGATTTTGATCATAATTTTTGTTCTGATTATGTCCATTGTTTTGTGGAATGTAGGACTGTTGGGCGGTTTACGGCGCTACGGGGAAGTTGGACTCCGGCTTGCCATCGGTGAACATAAAGGTCATGTGTATCGCTCCATGATTTATGAATCTGTTTTGGTGGGAGTGGCAGGATCTATTATTGGAACGGCACTTGGATTGGGTTCTGCTTACTGGCTACAAGTTTATGGGTTTGATATTAGCGGGTTGATGAAAAATATAAATATGATGTTCCCAGCTGTATTGCGCGCAGAAATCACACAAGAAACGTATTATGTCGGATTCGTTCCCGGATTGATGTCTACTGTGTTGGGTACAGCATTATCAGGAATCGGGATTTATAAACGCCAAACCGCACAGTTGTTTAAGGAACTTGAAACATAAAAGCTAATAATCGTAAAATAATTGGAACTTAATTAATTATAATACGTACTTTATTACGTACGTATTTATAGGAAGCAACATGAAAACAATAAACATAACAAAAGCTAGAGCAAATCTTTACAAACTATTAGATGAAACATCTGTCTCACATGAGCCTGTTCTGATTACAGGGAAAAAATCCAATGCGGTAATGGTTTCCGAAGAAGATTGGCGTGCAGTGAAAGAAACATTATTCCTTGTTTCCATTCCCGGAATGCGCCAATCTATAATCGAAGGACTTAATACACCTTTGGAAGAAACAGTTGAGGACTTGGATTGGTAACCTGGAAACTTGTTTACATAAAACAAGCAGCACGGGATGCCAAAAAAGTTTCCAAATCCGGTCTAAAAAAGAAAGTGAAAGGTTTGCTGAAAGTCTTAGAAGAAGACCCGTTTCAACAACCCCCGCCGTTTGAAAAACTGGTTGGTGATTTATCGGGTGCGTATTCAAGGCGTATTAATATTAAGCACCGATTGGTTTATCAGATTTTGGAAGACGAAAAAACGGTGAAAATAATTCAAATGTGGACACATTATGGAAGTTGATTAAGGATTATAGCTATGAAAAATACTCTTATAGGAATAATAATAACATTACCTGTTATCGCATGGAGTCAAGACCCCTCCGCTTCCGAAATCTTGCAGAAGATTGATGAAAATACCATTGCCGGAAATCGTACAGCTACAACAACGATGATCATCCACGGAAGACGAAGCGACCGAACAATGACGATGAATTCGTGGATCGAAGGGTCGGAAAAATCTTTTAGTGAATATTTGGCACCGGCACGTGAAAAAGGCACAAAAATGCTGAAATTAGGCGACCAGTTGTGGATGTATTCACCGCAGTCAGACCGCATTATCCGTATTGCCGGACACATGTTGCGGCAATCCATGATGGGCTCTGATTTTTCCTACGAAGATATGATGGAAGACCGTAGCATTTCCGAAACATACACTGCCGATATTTTAGGCTCTGAATTCTTTACAGAGCGGGATTGCTGGGTTGTAAGGCTCATAGCCAAAGTGGATGATACAACGTATCACACCCGAAAAATTTGGGTAGATAAAGAACGTTTACTGGCACTGAAGGAAGATCGTTTTGCCAAAAGCGGCAAATTGCTGAAGACTGCTGAAATTATTGAAGTTTTCAAGGTTGATGAACGCTGGTATCCGAGGCACATGATATTCAAAGATGTACTATCAAAGACCAAAGGTACGGAACTGATCATTGATGAAATTGAGTTTGATACGAAAATCCCGGCTCATGTTTTTTCTAAATCATCATTGAGGAAGTGATGAAGAAGAGGAGAAAGGGAGTCCAATCACACTAACCCACCAAAGGCGGTCCCGTCTACGTCGGGCAGTCGGGGAAGTTTCCCCGATGAATCGGGATTTACAACACGAAGGAAAAGAAAAAAATGAAGAATAAAATAACTTATAAAAATAATAATTAAAGAATTTCTTCTAACGTCTTTAGTATTAGTCTTTTGCGAATTTTGTGCATTTTGTGACGAATAATCCGGGCTAGTGCTCTATATCTTGGATTAATACCAAATCCCGCATTACATTCCACGGATGAAGAACACACAAAAATTCCTTTTCCCGGCGTTGTTTGTTTGTGGGTTTACATTCGGACAGACAAAATTTTCTGATTTTATAGTATCCTATTCCGTAAATCCGCAGATTCAATATATAAATCACACCAGATCAGATGCTGATTCGTTTTATACCAATTTCCGCGATATTGATGATTATCTGCATGATTCAAAAAGGCGTCCATTGGCGGAAGTGTATCTTGAAAAACAGTATCAAAACGGTTGGAGTATCTCTGCCGAACTTGGTGTGCGTCTCAGCTGGTTGAAAATGGAAGAGACACTTAGGACGCCGGAACGGGTAAAGGACATCAATTACCATTTTAACCGTCGCGGGTATATTCAAAAAGAAGGTGGTAATTACCGTGTCAAATTTGGCAGGGATTACCTTATCTGGGACGCCGATCGAACCGGAACAATTTTGTCCGACAATATGCCGCCATTAGACCATCTGAGATTTGATATTTGGGGGGATCGATGGCTTTACCACAGTTTTATCATCGATGCGGACACCCGCGAGGTGATTCCGAATGCCGGTGGTTATGAAAAAAACATTGTCGGACATCGGGTGGAATTTACCATTGGCAATTACTGGAAGCTCATTGCCGGAGAAATGGTTTCAATTTCGCGACGCTTAACGCTGGCGGAACTAAATCCGTTTTTGTTACTGTATCATAATCGCGAACCGGCTGCATCAACGCACAACGTTATAACGATGGTGGGTGTGCAAAAGCAATTACTGAACGGAGCAACGATTTTTGCACAGCTGGACATTGATGAAATGGACACCGATAAAATCGATTTGGAGTGGCGCAAGGATGTTAACAACACTCGGCCGTTTGTCCATGGATTTCAAACAGGGTTTGCATCGAAAAAGTTCAGCGCTGTGTACACGCAAACATCTCCGCATTTGTACCAACATTATTCGGACAATAATGCCGATTTTGTATTGGTGTATAGCCGCCCCATGGACGGAAATAAATATTTCAATCGTTTTATGGGATATCCGCTGGGGGGCGGTGTTAAATCAGTGGAGCTGATTGTCGGAAAAAAACACAGCTGTTCCGTTCAATACCGATGGGTTGAACAAACTCCAAATGCCTTTTTTGTTGATAATTCAATCGGCGGAATCAACGCCCGCCACCGACTGGTTTTAGAGTGGGAAAAACCGTTAAAGTACAATCTATTGGTTTTTACAAACGCGGTATTAGAACATCACAGCAATTATCGATTTAACGGAAATGATCGAATCGTTACAGAGGCTTTAATCGGTGTTGTTTGGGAATGGAGATAGGGAGATGAGGAGAAGGGGTGCGTGATTGAGTGGATTCATCACTCGCAAATAGACCCGCATACCACGGCACCCTAATACTTTAACACCTTCACACTTTACAAACCAATGAAAGTCACACACCTTAACATAAAAGGCATGCATTGTGCCGGTTGCAGTTCTGCGGTCGAAAAAGCATTAAACAATCTGGATAATGTAGAATCAGCCGTTGTAAACCTGACATTAGAAAAAGCGACTGTTACCGGGGAGATTAATCCAACCAAGTTGGTTGATGCAGTTAAAAATGTCGGATATGACGCAGAAATTTTGGAAGAAGAATCCGCGATTACATCAGGGGAGAAAAAAACCGAAGAGCTTGAAACGAAATTTATCGTCGCAAAAAAACAGATGACAATTGCCTGGTGGCTGACCATTCCGGTCATGATTTGGATGATTCCTGAAATGCTGTTTGGGATAATGTGGCCGTCAGCATTAATTTTTCATGTTGGCATGGTGATATTAAGCGGGGTGGTATTATTCGGCGTAGGAAGCGACACATTGCAAAGTGCCTGGAAATCCGCACGACATCGCACACCTAACATGGACGTGTTGATCGCCCTTGGTTCTTTATCCGCCTGGGGAACCGGGCTGGTAAAATTATTGGCATTTACTGGCATTGTTTCACACATGACCTCTTTTGCAGGAATTGCCGGAATGATCGTGGCGTTTCATTTAACCGGAAGATATATCGAATCCAAAGCCCGCGGAAAGGCTTCGGCAGCCATCCGAAAACTGATGACACTTGGAGCAAAAAATGCACTTGTATTAACATCAGACGGTACAGAAAGACAGATTTCAATTCAGGAGCTTCGGGTTGGTGATGTCATGGTTGTCCGTGCTGGTGAAAAAATACCGACAGACGGAGAGATTGTCCGAGGAAATGCCTCCGTTAATGAATCTCTTGCGACCGGTGAATCAATGCCGGTGGAAAAATCAGCGGGGGACCACGTTCTTGGTGCGACAATCAACTTAGACAGTACATTGCAGATTAAAGCAACGAAAATTGGCAAGGAGACGTTTTTAGCACAAGTCATAAAATTAGTAGAGTCCGCACAGACAACAAAAGTTCCCATTCAAGTGTTCGCTGACCGCATGACCGCAAGATTCGTCCCTGTGGTTTTGGTCTTAGCATTATTAACATTTTTTGTCTGGATATTCTTTCCAAATGTAATGATTGGAGCAGCAAACATCTTTGGAAAATGGTTGCCTTGGGTGAGTGTGTCTTTATCTCCATGGGCATTGGCATTTTACGCAGCAATTGCGGTGTTAGTAATCGCCTGTCCTTGTGCCCTTGGATTAGCCACTCCAACTGCATTAATGGTCGGTAGCGGCAAAGGCGCAGAAAACGGAATTCTGATTCGTGACGGAGCCGCCATTCAACGGATGACCGATGTTACAACCGTCGTGTTGGATAAAACCGGGACATTGACACAAGGAGAACCGGAGGTCTCAGAGGTTATTCTTTTAGGAGACACATCAGAAGATGAAACGATGCGGTTAGCAGCATCCCTGGAAAGTGAATCAACTCACCCGCTGGCAAAAGCGATTGTCGAAAAAGCCAATCTCGACAAAAACGGATTGGTGACCATTGAAAATGTGCAGGTTGAAGCAGGGATCGGAGTCTCCGGAACGGTGGATGGGAAGAGTATCAAAATAGGAACCGCAAATTTTACCGGAATGGATGAACAAGACTTTAATGAGAAAACACCTGTGTATATGTCCGTTGACGGTAAGCCGGTAGCAATATTTTTATTAACAGACGCAATAAAACACGGCATATCTGACGTGATACATTCTTTAAAATCAAAAGGACTTAAAATTCTACTGGTTACCGGAGACAGAGAAAAAACAGCAAAATCACTGGCAGATATATTGGGGATAGATGATTATAGATTTCAAGTACTCCCCGGTGAAAAAGCAGCAATTGTGAAAGAATTACAAGCATCCGGAGAGGTGGTTGTGATGGTGGGCGACGGAATCAACGATGCCCCCGCTTTGGCACAGGCGGATGTAGGCATTGCCTTAAGTACCGGGACCGACATCGCCATGGAGTCTGGAGAAATCGTTCTCACCGGATCGGACTTACAGGGAGTGGTGAAAGCATTTAATTTATCCCGGGCAGTTTTTAAAAAGATCAAACAAAATCTATTTTGGGCATTCTTTTATAATATAATTGCAATTCCGATGGCTGTCATGGGGTTGCTACATCCTGTCATTGCCGAAGCAGCGATGGCGCTTTCTTCCATAAACGTCGTCGGAAATTCAAATCGATTGAAGAAAATATCCCTGCGCTAGAAAGTTGGTAAACACAAAGAACTGGGCTGGTATTTCTTAATTTTACTTATTCTCCGAGAATAAAAAAAACTATTGACTGTAATAAAATGAAAAACTTAGCTTGTCGGGTGCTAAGAAGTCCCTATTCTTTAAGGACTGGGGTTTTTTGCACCTAAATCCAAGAGGAGGTACAAACGTTTCTGAAAATGAAAAAAATACTTAATCAATCTAACATGGAGGATACAATGAGAAAGTTGACCACCTTAGTCGCTGTTGTTATACTGTCAAGTATGGTGATGGCGCAGACGACAGGTAAAATCTCAGGTCACGTGACCACAGAAGATGGCACACCTCTAACGGGCGCAAATGTTGTGGTTCTTGGAACCGCATCAGGAGCTGCAACGAATAGCGATGGTTCTTTCGTTATTCTGAACGTCCCGATAGGTGTACACTCGGTGAAAGTCGATTATATCGGCTATGCCAGTGTTACTA
Source organism: Fidelibacterota bacterium (assembly GCA_014381855.1). Taxonomy (GTDB): domain Bacteria; phylum Fidelibacterota; class Marinisomatia; order Marinisomatales; family JACNKV01; genus JACNKV01. Next base: position 11,711 of record JACNKV010000101.1, read on the forward strand.
TGTCTAATGTGGACGTAAAAGGAGGCTTGACCACTCGTCTGAATTTTGCGCTGACATCCAGTGCAATTGCAGGTGAAGAGGTTCTTGTCATTGGTGAAAAAAGGCTGGTTGAACCCAGTGCAACCAATTCGGTAAGAACAATCGGAGCTGAAGATATTCAAAACGCCGCATCCCGAAGCGTAACAGGGATGCTGGAATTACAACCCGGTGTTGTCATACAAAACGGTGAACTGCATATTCGCGGAAGTCGTGAAGAAGAAGTTGCCTACACCCTGGACGGCGCAGATATTAAAGACCCCATTGGTAGTGGACGTCTTGTCTCTGCGATTCCTGAGGCTCTTTCTGAAATCGCGGTGGAAGCCGGTGGGTATGGTGCTGATGTCGGAGGTGCAAACTCCGGTGTGATTCGCCAGACCATGCGGACAGGCGGCAGCAAGTTTGCCGGAACCGCCAGGTTTGAAACCGGCGATTTCGGGTATAAGGATATGACCGCAACCGTTGGCGGACCTGCAGGTCCGATTAAATACTTCATCGCTGTTCGAAATCAGCATGAGGATGATTGGGACCCGACATTCTACGACGGCTTCACTATTGCAGAGGGAGAA
>JACNKV010000101.1:12897-16762 GCA_014381855.1 Fidelibacterota bacterium
CCGGAAGTCATTTAACTTCGATATTGGTGCAACCATTCAAAGCGGTGACCATGAAATGAAAGCCGGGTTTGAACGTAAGAACTATGAATACAGGACATATTATCTCTCCACAGGTGCGATCGCGACACTCAATCGTAAAATCTTCGAAGAATTTTACACTCGCGAAGAAGCGGTCAGCGGAGAGAATGACACGACCACCACAGACTTGAGTCTATCAAATCGCCGAGGAAATATCGGCTATGATGACTACGGAAACGAAGTTGATGATGACTGGAGTGGTCCGCGTCAGCCGTGGTCACAGTCATTCTATGTAAATGACAAGTATGAAAGCGATGACTTGGTTGTCAACTTTGGCGTTCGTGTAGATCAATTCAACATGGATGACTGGAAAATGAAAGATCCGGCTAATCCGGGTTGGGATGAAACGAATCAGGAAATTGTTGAAGAGGAGTTTCTCCCCTCCGATACAAAAACAGTCATTCAGCCACGGTTGGGACTTGCCTTCCCCATTTCTGATAAAACGGTTTTCCATCTTCAGTATGGTAAATACGCTCAGATGCCGGAACTTGACCTTCCGTATGCCTCTACACGGTATATGCATCTTGTCTGGGGTGGGCAGAATTACACTCCCGACCCCATGGGATTTGATCTCGACCCGATTGAAACTACACAGTATGAAATTGGTTTGAGTTTCCAATTCTTGGATGATGCAGCTCTGGATGTAACCGCATTTGCAAAGAACACAACCGGTCAAATCGTGATTTCGAAAAACAGAGACGTTGAAACAAACAACACCTATGGCGTTGACCCGGATGCACTGTACTATGAGAATGGAGATTTCTCAACGATTAACGGTGTTGAATTGACCTTGCGGACACGCAGAATCAACCGCCTTCAGGCATTTGCTTCTTATACATGGTCGGATGCGAGGGGTGTGAATTCAGACCCCAATACCGGAGCAGGAAATTTAGTACAGGAAGCCTTAGCCGCTCCTCCGGCAATGATTATGCCGTTGTACTACGAAAACAAACATCGCGGAGCCATTGCTCTTGATTATCGCTTTGGCAACAAAGACGGCGGGTTTTTACTCTCCAATCTTGGTGTGAACTTCCAGTACAAATTTAACAGCGGACATCCATACACCTTGAGTGATGGCGGGATGGGTCAGCGCGCAGCGGACACAGGAGCGCTCTTATATGATGCTCGTTCCCGCGAACCGCAGGAACCCATCGGTAAATCCACCACACCGTGGAATCAGTTAGCCAATTTAAAGATTGACAAGACACTGAAACTTGGTGGGTTTGGAGTAACCATGTTTGCTTACATTGAAAATGTGTTTAACACAAAGAATGTGGTCAACGTGTACTCTCGCTCAGGTAATGCGTATGATGACGGCTTCCTAACCGACCCGGCATTAAGTTCCGAAATCGTTGCGGCACAGGGCGACCTTTACGTCGATCTGTACGAAAATGTAAATCTTGCCAATCGTCAGCATTATATGACGGATTTTCTGCAGGATCTTTTCGGCACACCGCGTGTGGTTCGTTTCGGCGCAAGTGTAAACTTTTAACCGTTAACTAACAATGGAAAAAGGAAAGTCAATGAAGATTCAAATAAAAAAATATCTGATAACGGTTGGAGGTGTGCTTCTGGTTGGTCTTTTGTTTGGACGGGGAACAGTAGATGGTGTTCCATCCAATGCAAAAGTCATGGACGAATTAACCATGCCGACCCAATCCGTTATTAATATCAACAATATGGCTTACTGGATGAAAAAGAGTTCTGCAGGAACTACATCCGGAAGCCCGAATGGAACTCAGGCAGACTACCCGATCGGTACCGGCGGACTCATTTATGAGGACGGTATGCTTTGGGGTGTAAAAGTCACTGATGGAAATTCACAAAGTCCTCGAGTGGGTGGAACCACCTACTATGCTGGACTAAAAGCAGGGAGAGTAATCTACGACGGTGATGGAAATGTTGTTGGGGCTACAGACCCGGCACTTCATCACGTTTGGAGAGTGCGAACCGATTACAAAACCGCTGACCTAAGTTCGGACGCAGCTAATTTCTTAATGGAATCAGATCCGTCCGAGACACAAGTTCAAACTGTATTTGATCATTATGAATATTGTTGGGACAACTGGCCGGCAGACTGGGGTGCACCTTATGAGGATGTTGATGGTGATGGTGTGTACACTCCGGGTACATGGGACGCAGAAAACCTTGAATGGATTGGTGATATCCCCGGCTATACGGATGCATCACAAACCCTTTGGGTTGTGGCAAATGATGTTCCGCAAGTAGTGAATGAAGATGGAACAGCGGTCCTTGACGATGATGGAAACCCTGTTATCCAAAACACTGCTCCGAATGTTTATGGCGCAGACCCGGTAGGGATTGAACTACAGGTTACCATGTGGGCATACAAGTTTGCAGCCGATAATCCTCTTGGAAATATCGTGTTCAAACGTGCCAGAATGAAATACACGGGGCTCGTAGCTGGATATAATGATTTTGATCCTGCAATTGCTAACTTAGATACAGTGTATTTCACGCAGTGGTCAGATCCTGATCTTGGGACATATACTGATGACTATGTTGGCTGTGATGTCGAGTTGTCTTTTGGATACGTGTACAACGGAAACACTCTTGACGGTGTATTTAACGGTATATACCAATTACCGGTACCCGCAGGTGGATATGATTTCCTGCAGGGACCCGAAGTAGACGGAGAGTATATGCCGATGACATCCTTCACTTACTTTGGTGCAGGATCATCGATTAGTGATCCGGACCTTTCTCTTCCGTTGGGCACCCTCCAATTCTTCAACTTAATGGAAGGATACCTACCTCGGCCGGAATATCCGGTTCAAACACCTTGGACGGACTTAGCCACAGGCGAAGTGACAAAATTCGTCTTGTCCGGCGACCCTGTTTCAGGTTCCGGATGGGTCGATGGTGTTCAGTTGCCTCCGGGTGACAGACGGCTTGTGATGGCAAGCGGTCCTTTCCAAATGAACCTTGGAGAACAACAGGATGTTGTTCTTGCGTTAATCGGTGGACTGGGTGCAGATGCTGTATCGTCGGTGACTGTAGCAAAGTTTCATGACCAATCTGCTCAGTATGCTTATGACAATGCGTTTGATTTGCCGTCCCCGCCAACCACACCGGATGTTACAACATTCGAAATGGATCAGGAAATCAGCCTTGACTGGAGTTCAACTTTATCTACAGTTTCCTCAACGGAGCTTACGGTAACAAAAGGATTTGAATTTGAAGGGTATAACGTATATCAAATCCCAAGTCCAACCTCTCCGCTTTCTGAAGGGGTTCGCCTTGTCACTTTTGATAAAATCAATCTCATTAAAGCTGTGTTTGATATGGGAGTTGATCCGACATCAGGGTATGTGCTGCCTCAGGTAAAACAGTACGGAACTGATTCAGGGATTCAACGGTTTTATCAAACGGACTATGATGAGTTGCGCAAGCGACCAATGTCAAATGGTATTACCTATCACTTTGCAGTTACGGCATATAGTTTCAACCCGACAGCCGTTATGGATTTAGATCCGTTTGTAACGTTGGAATCAACACCGGCGATTGTCTCGGTAACACCGCACTCAGAAAACCCGGGTGCTGACCTACTGTCACAAACCAGCGGTGATATTTCAACAACGCACGAAGGTACCGCAGGTGGTAATGTATCTGTAACAATCACCAACCCGGATGAACTGACGGGAGACGACTACGAAGTTAACTTTGATCTTCAACATTATTACCGCGACTTAGCGGGTGTATGGCAAATGTCAAATTATCCGGATTCAGTCGGAAGAGTTTTGGGCAAAACATTAGATTGCTCCGG
>JACNKV010000081.1 GCA_014381855.1 Fidelibacterota bacterium
CGCCATAAATGACGGGGTAATTAATTTCCTCTATCATATAGATATTGCTTAACTTACCCCATCCTTCCTGGCCCGTGAAATGCGAAGTATATTTCACTGGGTTAGGTTGGGGTTGGAGGTTCTGAAAAAAAGGGGCTTCCCGCCTGCAACCGACCGAAGTGGAGGGCGGGAAGGTAGCCCAAATTGACCTTTTCGGAGTGGACTCATTGAAGATTAAAGATTTAATACTCCCATTCTTTAACGTCTTTCCAGCGGAGTAAAATATCGCTTTTAACTTGTTGGCTTCATTGAACAGGGATTTAAGTTTATGTTCAGAAATTAAAGTTGTATTCTTCAATTTTATTATCGCCAACGCTTTTTTCGTTTCCAACGCTGAAATCCTTTCAACGATTGTTCCTGTTTCTGTCCAAGATAAAACTCCTGGACATCTTTATCTTCCATTAATTTATCAGCGGGACCATCCAGAACAAAACGTCCGTTTTCCAATATATATCCATAATCGGCGTATTTTAATGCCATACGAGCGTTTTGCTCTACCAATACAATGGTCACACCGTTTTCCTTGATTGTTTGGATAATCTCAAATATTTTTTTAACCATCAGTGGAGAAAGCCCAAGCGAGGGTTCATCCAAAAACAACAATTTAGGCTTATTCATTAATGCCCGGCCGATGGCCAACATTTGTTGTTCACCCCCGGAAAGCGTACCGGCCAACTGTGATTCACGGCCAGACAATACCGGAAAGTATTCATACATCAAAGATAAGTCTTTTTTAATGGCCGCAGAATCACTTCGGATATAGGCACCCATCATCAAATTTTCACCCACGGTAAGTTCTTCGAATATTTCACGGCCCTCCGGCACGTATGATATCCCCTGGCGAACGATTACTTCCGTGTCATTCCCCTCGATTCGATTCCTGTTAAATTCAATCGTACCTTTATCAGGCTGGTCGTCTAACAATCCCATTATGGTTTTCAATATCGTGGTTTTACCGGCACCATTATTTCCTAAAATGGTGGTTATTGTCCCTTCTTGGACTTCCATGGATACGCCCCGAAGTGCGAGAACCAAATCATAATAGGACTCAATATTATTGAGTTTAAGCATCTTCCTCTCCGAGATAGGCTTTCAGTACTTCCGGATGGTTGGCTACTTCATCCGGAGTTCCTGCCGTTATCTTTTTACCGAAATTGATTGCCAGAACTTTATCGGAAATATCCCGCACCATATTCATATCATGTTCGATCATCAAAATGGTAACATCAAACAGATTACGAATATCTTTTATCCAATAGAATAAATCATGCTTTTCTTCGTTGTTCATTCCGGAAGATGGTTCATCCAATAGCAGAAGTTTTGGCTCCAAGGCTAATGCACGGGCCAATTCAACCAATTTTTGGCTACCATAAGGTAATTCTCCAACAAATACATCGCGTGCGGATTGCAGGTCAAGCAAATCGACAATTATTTCAACTCGTTCGCGGTGGACTATTTCTTCTCTTGACACTTTAGAGTTGGATGAAAATAAAGTAACACCGCTCCATAAACCGGTCTTCATGTGCAGATGCCGCCCAAGCATCAAATTCTCCATGGTGGTCATCCGTGAGAATAATTCTATATTTTGGAAGGTTCTGGCAATCCCTAACCCAGCAATTTTATAGGGAGCAAGATTTGTGATATCCATGTCCTGAAAAATAATCTCTCCGTGATCGGGTGCGTATAAGCCTGATATACAGTTGAAGATCGTGGTTTTTCCCGCACCGTTAGGACCGATGATTGAATACACTGCGCCCTTTTCTATTTCAAAAGATACATGATTCAATGCTTTTATTCCACCGAAGCTAATGGTTAAATCATGTGCTGAAAAGATACTCATCAGACCTTCTTCACATAGTGTTTTCCGAACAAACCGCTGGGTTTAAACCAAAGGACGAACACGATAATTAAAAAGGCCACCACGGATTTGAACTCAAGAGACACATAGGCACCGAATAAATTTTCAATTACGCCCAACAAATATCCGCCAATAACAGGGCCAATCAGGGTCGTCATTCCACCTAAGACCGCAGCGGCAAATCCTTTAAGCAACGGATCCATCATAAGATTCGGGTCCAACGTTGCTACGGGAGAGAGGAGTATCCCTGCCACCGCACCAATCAGTGAACTCAACCCCCACGTAAATGATGTGATACGATTCGTCCGAATTCCATTAATCCGTGCGGCAATTACGTTCTGTTGAGTGGCTTTCATTGCTATCCCAAGTTTTGTATACCTGAAAAAGAGGAATAGTGTAATCATTACGATTAGAGCAACAACCATGGTTGCTATATCAAGATGACTGACAACGACAGTCCCAAACTGAATCACATCTGTATCTGAAATCGGGAATGGAAGATGTTTCTGCTCCGCTCCCCACTTCCAACTTGCTAACCCATACAAAACCATCTCAAAACCAAGTGTGATGATAATCAGATTCAGGATATTTGGATCTTTGGCACGCCGTAGAGCAACAAATTCAATAAACATACCCAAAAGAACCGCAAACAGTAAGGCACCCAAAAAGGAGACAACAAAAGAAGCCTTGGCTGTTATTAATAACGCATAGGCAACAAATGTGGATATCATCGCCATTTCACCTTGTGCAAAATTCGGGACTTCCGATGCCTTATAAATTATCACCATTGCCAATGCAATTAAGGCGTAAAGGCTTCCGATTGAAAGTCCGCTGATGATTAATTGCAGAAACATATTAAAACGGCCAGGTTTTCCAGTATTTTTTTGTTCGAATCCAAAAACCGTATAACCCTAACGGTTCAATCACCACAATCAAAATTAAAATCAGCCCGAAGATTATACTGCTGATATTCGGCAGTCCTGTAACCGACATCCACTTTTTAGAGATTATCACAAGCATATCTCCGAAACCCGGAATATATTGCACCGACTCCAGTTTTAAATTCAGAAAAGAAATGAAGATTCCACCCATCACCGCTCCAAGGACTGATCCAAGACCTCCGACGACCACCATGGATAAAAAGAGAATTGAAAGGATAAATGTAAATGAACCCGGATTGATGAATCCAATCACAAAAGCATAGAGACCGCCGGCAATTCCGGCATAAAATGCACTAATTGCAAAAGCCAATGTTTTGTAGTAAGTGACGTTCACACCCATGGTTTCTGCGGCAATATCACTATCGCGGATAGATACTAACGCTCTTCCCACTCTGGTTTTTACGATATTCCTGGCTGCGAACACCAAAATAACTGTCATTGGAATTATCATAAAGTACAATTCTTTATCTGTATTAAGAACGTAAGGTCCAATCGACATTTTGGAAACCAACAATCCGTTACGCCCTCCAAAAACAGCAGCGCGTCCAATAACTTGAATAATGGCCATCCCAAACCCCAATGTCGCGATAGCTAAATAAGGTCCTTCTAAACGAAGAGCCGGCAACCCAAGAACAAATCCAAAGGCAGCTGCTAACAGCGCGGCAACAAATAAAGCCGCGAAAAACGGAACATGGAGTTTATCAATGAATAGAACAGTCACATAGGCTCCAATCGCGAAAAACCCGGCATGTCCTAAAGAGATCTGACCGGTATAACCGATAAGAATATTCAACCCCATGGCGACGATCACATTGACGGCCATATAATTGAGCATATAAACATAATAATTTGGAGAAATAAACGGAAAAGCAATCAATCCGGACATGAGTATAACAAACCATACCTTTGATGTACTGCTCTCAAGCGGTTGGATGTCTTCGTAATAACTTCGTTTAATGTCCAATGTTCAATATATCCGGCTATCTTGATTAAAATAAATCGCGGGAAGTTAATAAATAATCGCTGTAAGTAAAGGATGATTTATTATGTTTTCAAGGAAACTTGTACAGTAAAAAATACCATAATGACAAAATCAACCAAACCATATATATTCTTTCACAAGGTTAACCGGGAAATCCCCTTATCTCAATTTGGAACGTTAACCGAAATATTATCCGACAGAGTCCAAACATTTGTGGCAATTATCTTTATCAATTAATGATTCAAATTCAGATAATACATCAGACATTTCTGGCAATTATTCTACTAATTTTGATTATATAATTAGTCAGCCGAGGTCCAAATATATATCACTAAAAATGATATATCACTTTGACTCAACACCTTATATATTTTAAAACTGTGACTTAATATTATTTATATCTCAAGAAACCATTTAATACATCTAAAGGGATCGCTTGTTTTTTTGATTGATTCTTAAAGAATAGTTTTCAAATCCAATAGGATATTTATTATAAATTTAGCCCTGCATACACTCTCACCTCCATCAGAAACAAAAATTTGGAGAGGGCTATGAGTACATTAATAAGTAATCAATTATGATAAGCAACATTTGAGAACATTCATAAACTTAAAACGAATTTTTCTACTATTATCCTGCATTTTAAATGCAAATAACGGTTTAATCATGACCCAAGAATTTATTTATGAATTGGAAGATGCTTTAACGCCAAGTTGTCATGCATCAACGATTGCATCATCAGGAAATGTGCTTGTAGCAGCCTGGTTTGGCGGGACATATGAGAAACACGAAGATGTGGGAATTTGGGTTTCACGAAAAGTAGATGACAATTGGTCGATTCCGGTTGAAGTTGTCAATGGCGTCCAGGATGATGGATCACGCTTCCCATGTTGGAATCCCGTTTTATTTCAAGGAGATAATACTCTCCTTACCTTATTTTATAAAGTTGGTCCCAATCCCAGAGAATGGTGGGGTATGGTTGTTACATCCGAAGACAATGGTATTTCTTGGTCTGTTCCAAAACGATTACCCGACGGGATTTATGGTCCTATAAAAAACAAGCCAATCCAATTATCAAATGATGATATCATTTCTGGGACGAGTACCGAACACGATGGTTGGAAAATTCAAATAGAGCGATCGACTGATGGTGGCAAAGCATGGATATCATCAGGAGATTTAAATGATGGGGTTGAATTTTCAGCCATTCAACCGACTCTCTTGGTTCATCCCAACGAAACAATACAATTGTTAAATAGAACAAAAAATAAAGTTATTTCCCAAATCTGGTCTTATGATAATGGAAAAACATGGGGAAACATGTCCGCTACTATGCTTCCCAATCCGAGTGCCGGAATTGATGGATTAACGCTGAAAGATGGCAGACATCTACTGGTCTATAATCCCACCGGTACATATGAAAGAGCCCGGGTACCATTATCTGTCGCAGTCTCCACCGACGGAAAGGAGTGGAAAGAAATCATTCAATTGGAAAAAGTGAGTGATCCTGAAGCAAAAAAGAAGCCTGAATATTCATATCCTGCCATCATACAGACAAATGACGAATTAGTCCATATCGTTTATACCTGGAAGAGAAAATTAATAAAACATGTCGTTCTTAATCCCAATATGATTAAATAATTATATGAAAAATTATTCAAGGCGCATATTATTATTCACCATCACTCTGTTTTTATTCTGGGGATGTGAAGACAAACCAAAATCCAAGTACACTTGGGACAAGGATGGAATGCTGGTTATAGACGGAAAGCGTACATTCATCATTGGATCCTATCATCTTCCAAAAAGCAATCATCCATTCAAAGAATTGGCAAAGAATGGATATAATTATGTTCATGTTTCTGCCAATCAAGATGAAATGGATGTGGCGCATCAACATAATCTTTATACTCAAATTTCAACAGGATTAGCATCTGATAATGAAAGCAAAAAAAGAATTACTAAATTGGTTCAAACTTATAAATCGCATCCATCTTTACTTTGTTGGGAAATTGCAGATGAACCTGCATTTACGTGGAATTCATCTGACCTTCGTATTCAACCGGAATCCATGATAGAAACATACAACTTGATTAAACAGGAAGATCCGAATCATCTGGTTTATACTAATCACGGGCCAGTCAATCTTGTTTCGACATTGCAAAAATATAATGAATCAACGGATATTGTAGCATGTGATGTTTATCCTGTTATTCCCCGTGGCATTAAACCCACCTACGCTTTATATCCAGATGGACTTCAAGGCGATTTGCTGAATCCTTACATTAGCCAAGTGGGAGAATATGCTGAAAAAATGCACACAGTAACCAATCGGGCCAAACCACTGTTTATGGTGTTGCAGGGTTTTGCTTGGGAAATGCTTAAAAAAGTGCATGAACGGGACGATAAGATGGTATTATATCCAACTTACAAACAATCCCGTTCCATGGCTTTTAATGCGATTGTCCATGGCGCCAACGGTATCAACTATTGGGGAATGAACTATTCTCCCCAACCTTCACCCTTTATGGATGATTTGAATCGTGTAACAAAAGAATTAGCTGGCATGCAAAATATGTTGTCTTCCCACTCTGTTGATTTAGATATTGAAAAAACATATCACGAATTAAGATATTCCATCGATACTGGCGTGGAAATTTTGGCAAAGAAAGCTGATGGAATATTTTATCTAATTACGGTCAATTCTGACAAAAATCCCGTTAGAGTATCTTTGGGTAATTTAGACGATTATAAACGGGTAGTCGTAATAAATGAGAATAGAACGATTCCAATTCATAATGGAAAATTCACAGATGAATATGCACCATTTGATGTTCATATTTATGAGTTGGAGTAATGTAGAATGAAAAAACTTATTCTCTTCATTTTTATACAATTTTGTTTGGTTTTTCAATCATGTAATTCCACCCATCCCAAAGCCAGTACTTTACCTACCATTAATGGAAACAATATTCTTTCTATAAAACACTCCATAAACATTCCAAAAACTATGAAATATTTAGGATCTCCACTTCCTTCTGAAGTCATAACAAAACTCAATAATTTACCCCAGCATTCCGATTCACTTCTTCAATCAATATTGGATCCATATGCTTTGGCTATGGTTACGATTAATGAAAACCAAAATGTGTCCGTTACTCAAGGGATGCCATTCCAACCTTTAGTGCAAGGCGGTTGGGCAAACTATTTAGTAAAAATTTATAATCAAGCTGAATTCACAGGTAGATTGGAAGTCCGCAGCCCCAACTCTGAACCCTTATTTGACATTTCAACGAATGAAGTAAAAATGCATCCCGATGATTTTTATACACAAGCAGAATTGGAAGAACGGTTTTTAGAACTGTATTTTTACAGAAATAAGCCACTTTACCCAAATCTTTCGGGGGACTTGATTGAATATGCCATTCTTCAAGTCTATTGTAAAAATGAAGGCGAAATTCAAGCAAATATCGATTTTTATATCGGCGATTATTATGAAAACATAACTGTCATTGATTCCAGTTTTTTAAAGCCGTCTTTAGAAAGTGACGTCATTGGCTTGAGTGGTGAATATTTTCAAAATAAAGATTTTTCAGACACACCGTCTTTGAAGCGATTGGATAAAATAATCAATTTTGATTGGGGTTCCGGAACACCTTCAAGTGAATTCAAAACAGAAAAATTTTCCATCCGCTGGACCGGGTTTCTAACTCCGAAAGAAACTGCTCAATATCGCATAGGAGTCAAAAGTAATGATGGAACAAGATTATATCTTAATGATGAATTAATTGTGGCTAATTGGGGTTTACACGGCCCACGACTGCGCACAGCAGATATGAATTTAATTGAAGATAAATCTTACGCCATTACGATTGAATATTTTGAAGGTGGCGGAACAGCCAATGTTCAATTATTATGGGGTTCGGGGAACTTGGATCCTGCGCGAATTAAACTAAACACGTATGCCCAACCGGCTGTTCCTGTTGTGTTTCATGTGAAGGATGATGACGGTTCTCCTGCCCTTGCTTCCTTTACCATTACCGACGGCATTGAACGCCATGAAGAAAATGAATACCATGATGTATTGCGGTCGGACGACTATCGTCTCCATGCTGAACGTGAGTATGAATATTACCCCGATAATCTGGAAGGATTGTATCCACTCCCATCCCGCCGACTTTCACGTTTGGACGACTATCCGGATTTTTATTTTCAATCACAAGTCTATCGCGGTGATGGCGAGCATGTTCTTCTTTCACCGGGGAAGTATAATGTAACCTATACTCGCGGACCTGAATATGTCCCCCAAACAACATCATTGGAAATTCTCAAAAATGCTGATTCTGCTCACGCAACATTTCAATTGGAACGATGGGTAGATATGCAAAAGTTGGGTTATTATAGTTCAGATTCACATATTCATGCATCCGGATGTGCTTTTTACACCAACCCGGATGAAGGTGTTTCACCAGAAGAAATTTGGCGACTGCAATTGGGTGAAGATTTACATATAACCAATGTATTGAATTGGGGACCCAATTGGTATGTGCAAAAGGAAAATTTCTCTGGTCATGACCACCCCGTTTCAGACCTCAATCATATTTTGCGATACAACGTAGAAATTTCAGGGTTTCCATCTTCCCATGCGGGACATATTGTTTTATTAGGACTGAATGAAGATGATTATCCAGGCACAACACTTATAGAAGACTGGCCCACATGGAATTTGCCAATTTTGAAATGGGCAAAAAGCCAAAATGCCATCACAGGATATGCTCACTCCGGGTGGGGATTGGATCCGATCAAAGCGACTGAAATTCTTCCAAACTATGTTTTGCCACGCATGGATGATATTGGCGCGAATGAATATATCGTCACTGTCACGGAAGGCGTGGTTGACTTTTATTCTGTGGGCGACACACCCTTTCCTTGGGAGTTAAATATGTGGTATCACACACTGAATTCCGGGTTTCGACCCCGGTTGAGCGGAGAAACAGATTTTCCCTGTATTTATGATGAACGGGTTGGTGATGCTCGCAGTTATATCAAGATTGATGGTGATCTTACTTATGAAAAATATATGGACGGAATCCTGACCGGAAATGGCTATGTATCCGACGGAAGATCCCATATCATTGATTTTAAAATAAATGGACAGGAATTAGGTTCTATCGGAAGTGAAATTCATTTATCTTCCAATGATTCAATCACAATTTCGGCGAAGGTGGCTGCACTATTACCGAAAGAACAAAGCCAAATTGGTGCAAGTATTTCCAGCAGCAGTTATAGTTCAAAACCCTATTGGCATATTGAACGGGCACGATTGGGAGATTCACAAAATATTGAAATAGAGTTACTCGTAAATGGAATTGCCGTAGAGCGAAAAACAATAACTGCCAATGGACAATGGGCAGACATTCAATTCAACACAACAATAAATCAATCCAGCTGGGTGGCGTTAAGGATTTACCAAGCACTTCATACAAATCCATTTTTTGCTCTGATGGATGGTAAACCCATTCGGGTGAAAGAAAGTGCTGAATGGTGCCGCGCTTCTGTAGATCAATGTTGGAAGTTGAAAAATGATCAAATTAGTCCAGAAGAAATTGATGAAGCGAAGTTGGCATTCGATCGTGCTCGAAAAGTATATGATAAAATAATTGAGATGTTATCCCATTGAACTTATCTATCGTCATTCCCGTCTATAACGAAGCTGAAAAAATCCGTAATGATATTATAACTCTATCATCCTATTTAATGGAAAAGCATATTAGTGGTGAAATTATTATTTCCGATGATGCCAGTACGGATGACACAATTAAAATAGCTTCTGAAACTTCCATTAATGAATCCATTCCATTATCTGTCATTTCAACAGGTGAACATCGTGGAAAAGGGAATGCAGTTAGGCAAGGAATTCTTCAATCCAAGGGCGATGTGGTTTTGTTCATAGATAGCGGAAATACGGTGAAGTTGGATGCCATTTCCAAAGGATTAGATTTGATTCAAGGTGGTGAATGCCAAATGGTCATAGGTTCACGACATTTATCTGGAAGTGTGATTACCAAACCGTTGGCCTTTCAACGTCAAATTGTATCAAAATTATTTCGAATCTTTATTAAACTCATATTTCCATCTTTATGGAGATTCAGTGATACTCAATGTGGATTTAAAATGGTTAAGGGTGAACTTGCCAAAACCCTTTATAGCGAAAGTGTGATTAACGGATTTTTATTCGATATTGAAATTTTGAAAAAAGCACAAAAACATAATGTGGCGATTCAAGAAATTCCCATTGAATGGACTTGCGATAGAGATAGTCGACTTTCGTTTATTCCCACTATTTGGGAAGTCATTCGGGATAGTTGGAAATTAAAGTTTAAATAGACTAAATTATTTTTCCCACACACCAAATTTAAGTACGCCACCTTTTTCATCTATCACCATACCGCTAACGTTTGAATCGTTATCTACTAATTCTCTAATATCACTTTCTTCCATAATCAAAAATGATGTAGAAAGAGCATCTGCTTCAGCCCCTGTTTCTGCGACGGACCAAGCCGCCATTCGGTGAACAGGTTTATAATTTATGGGCGAAATAATATGATTCCCCTTTTCTATTCCTGAACCTGCCATGGCACTATTTTCCAATGAAAATTGATGAATTACTTTTCCTGATTCCAGATGAAATATTGTCATGGGCCAACCTGATTCCCCTACGGGAGCGTTCCCAGCTAAAAAGGTACTTTTACCACTATTGAGTAATATTTTGTCAATGTCCCATTCATTAAACATTTCCAGAAGTTTGTCCAATGCAAAACCTTTGCCGATTCCACCCAAATCAATGGAAATGGGATTATCCATCAAAGTAACCGTAAATGATTCTGTATCTAAAACCAGATTGCCAATTAATTCTTGCTCGTATAATTCTGATTCTGTTTCATCTTTCCAATGGGTAATGATTTTCCCAATGGTGGGATTAAATGCACCCTTTGTTTCGGTTTGGAGTTTTTGAGCAATAACCAGACATCCCATGGTATCGGCCCCAATAACCGTGGATTCTCCCGGGCTTAATTGATTGATTCTGGAAATGTCACTATTCTCAACAAAACGACTTAAGTCTTGCTCTAATAAATCTAATTGAGCAAATGCTTCTGTGGCTGCTTGGGATGCATATGCATTATCAGAATGCTGGATGAATATATCAAAAACGGTGGCCATTGCTTTGTGAGAAAATTGATGAATCCCATGGGTAACCAACCAATCACGATTTATAATATGTTGATCTGATTCAACCATTATTGTTTGTCCAACTGAACAAATTGATCCAATACATCCTTTTTGATAAAACTCAATATTTCACCGCCATGGCGCAATTCCATTTCTGTATTAAATAATGGTAAATATAAAGATGACTTTCCCGGTTCAGAATCTTCATAAAGTGCTTTCACCAAATCCGATTCCAAATCTGGAGAGACTAAAATAATTGAAGCATCTCCAACATTCTCCGGCACATGATTCCAATAACCCGCATTTTTCAAATGGCGTAAATACCATGGAAATGGCCAATAATCATCTTCTGTTGCAATTACAAAAGTGGATATATCCACTTTATCCGCTATATCAGATATTTTTGATTCCATGGTAAAAATATCCTTCGTGGGATGAGCATACACATGTGGATTTTCTTGATCTGCTTCATGAATAAAATTAATGGAATAAGATTGCAAAAACATGAATCCAAATAATAGTCCAACAACGCCATTTCGTATTATGGGCTTTTCTAATCCATGATAAATGGTATAGGATGCCACCAAAATAATTCCTGGCATTACGCCCAATATATTCCAGGGTGTTTTGTATGGAATTAGAGACAAAATGGCTAATAGAATCAACGAATACCAAAATAGAAAACTTACAATTGTGGGTTGCCCCTTGATTCGTAGGTTAAGCAAAAAAGCCAAAAATAGTATTCCTTCAGTCCAGTGCAAACCATTCCCTGAATAGCCAAATGGAAATAATATATTCAAATAATATGTCCAAGAATGATTATGGATTCCTTCGTCAGCCACTCGGTTTAAATACGGCGAATAGGCAGAAAAGAAATCGGTACTGCTGGATATATCCTGAAGAAAATCAGAGAAAAAGAGAAAGGCTAACCCAAAAGCTATTCCAATAACTAAAAGTATCTTCTTAAACGGAATCTGAATTTTTAATCCGGTTCTATAATGGAGAATGGCAAAAGCGCCTGCCATAGAAATAAAGAAAATGGGCCAAGTTTCCTTCGCAGCCATCATACCGCCCAATGCAAGTCCGGATAAAATCAGCCACGATTGTTTTTTTGTTTTATAATATTGATAAACACCCACTATGAATTCAAATGTCATCGTGACCACAAATATTTCATGAATAAAATAGCGACTGTAGAAAACAATCGTAGGCGAAATAGCTATGAACCCGGCTGCAATAAGAGCAACATCATTTTTGAGTGATTTGCGAAATCCAAAAACAAGCCAAATGAGAATCATTCCCACAAATGCGGTAATACCGCGTAGAAAGGGTTCACTATATTCTTGAAGTTCCCATAACCCATGAACAGCCGCAAAAAGAGCCGATGTATAATAAAATATGGGACCATGATGTTGGTTCGGATTATAATCGAAACGACCTGCTTCCATCACTTCAGCCAGTTTCACTGCATTGATGGCTTCGTCCCCATGCATAGGACGATCAGATAATTGTGTAAAGCGAAAAAGTCCAGCAATTATGAAAATCGACAGAACAAGAATTGCTCTGTTGCGATTCAAGATCATTTCACTGGAAGTCCGTAAACGGCTACTTCAATATAATGATTCAAATCGTTATTGGTATTTCCCTTACTGTATAATTTAACATAGCGACCCGTAACACCTTTTGCATCAATGAGTTTTCCTTCCGATGTTTCCACATAATGCATATCCTTACCGACACCGAACCCGGAAGAATTATCAATATCATTATTGAAAAGAGTGGTTACATTTTCCGTCATATCTTTATCATCTGCTGTTTGAACCACCACATCAAAATAAACACGAGCTTGTTTGTGGAAATGCCAAAAAACAATGGCATACATTTTATAATTCGCCCCTAAATCAACGGTTACATCTTGTAGGAAAGGGCCTAATTCTACAAAGCTACCTTCGGCTGCATTTTTATCACCATCTGTAATCATTTCGACTTCACCAATTACGGGATAATCATCGGAACTATATACCGTTTTTCCTAATGCCACATTTTCTGTTCCAGCAGGCGCTAAAAATGCGGGACGCGGTTTACCCAATGGTTTTTGGAGATTTTTTACATTCAAATTTTGGGGTGTGCCAATAAACATGGGCTTGGGTAATTCCAATTTGATTGGCACCATTGTTGAGTCTTGAGACAAAACCGCTGATGACAGCCCAATGAGCATAATGCATGATATTATTCCCGTATTTTTCATGTTCGGATTCCTGATTAATTATTTTTCTTTCGTGAAATATTTAAGTAAAGTATTGCGAATAACAACATTCCGATTGCGGTATAAAAATGAACCGATAAAAATGGTTGTTGCGTCGCTGATGGAAACCATGTATTCATGCTGAATAAAATGGATAAAGCATTGGGAATAAATAAAATTAAGAATACCCAAACTATTTTTTTAGTACATTTACTTTTGTCTGTATCCTTAAACCCATTACCTGTTGATTTCACCCACAATAAAGCACCAATCGCCATCAGTATTGAAAATATCGGAGCGACTGTGGCATGAGAAATCATCCACCATCCTGACAGCACCTTTTCACCCATGATAAGTGGCAGAAAACCAGTAATAACCATTATGACAAATGCAACGAATCCCATTTTCATAATCAGTGTTTGATATCTCTTATCCATCCATATTTTCCTTTTTTGCTGAACCCAACCAGCATTGTAATCCTTTAAAGAAAAATAAAATCACCAATGATAACACAATAAATACTGACAAATAAATAATGCCTTTCAGCCATGGTCGAAATATAAAGGCATTGGCAAATAATTGGGCTGCACCTAAATCCTGACTTTGAAAATCAATCATCATAGCATCATTTGTCTTTAAGGGTGAATCCACTGAAATTAAACTTGTATAAAAGGGCGCATCTAAACTGTGACAATCTTTACAGCCATTACTTCCTAAAGCCATGGGTGCTGGACGTACATTATGGGCGATGGGCCAAGTATATGCAGATGCATTTGAATGTGTTTCTTGCTTTAATTCTCCGGATTCAATCGAATATATTTTACCACCACTCACATACACTGGTGTGGATTCACTCTTTTGAACTGCCAGTGACGCCAAGATATCCGTAATCATATTTTCTTCAATTTTTGGCCATGATCCATTTCGATCTATGGGCAGATCAGACAATGCCACTTTAACAATCTGCTTATAGACATCTTCTGTCATGGGAGAAACGTCGTCGCCGGTTTTCCAGCCCCAATAGGAAGGCCACACCAAATTAACAGGTACGATTTTACCGGAATTATTTTCTTCAAATACAGGTGTTATAATATGGGGTAATGTACTGTCAGCTTTATTTATCCCATGTGTGCCCAGTGCGTGTCCCATAGATGTTTTAGTCAAAAATGAATTGTTTTTGGGCATTTCCCCAGAATGACAAGTCGTACAAGATATTTTTTCTAAATGGAGTGGCGGCAATCCTTTATGTGCTGGAATGGGTCCTTTATTATTGTGAGAAATCGCCAAACCATTGTCAGCAGATGAATGACATCCTACGCAAGTAAAGTCAGCCAACTCGGGAGATTTCTTATCAATATTTTCATTTTCATAACCGCGAATAATTTGATGATCCAATCCGTTTCGGTGACAATCCACACAATTTATTCCACGTTGAATATGAACATCTTGCCCGTGTTTCCAAAATTCAGATCGCTCATTATCCACCAACATAGTGGAATGACAAAAATAACAATTTTCATTGGGGATATTCCGCGTTACATCAAAAAAGACTTCATCTTTTTCATTAAAAGCTGTTTTATCATAATTCACTTGGGGTGGAATAGCTTTCGATTCATCTGGCGCCAATCCATAATAAATATCATAATGGTCCGGCATATCTTTGGCTGAACCACTCACATCAGCAAATGATGCGGTACTGGCTGCAGCCCAGCGGAAATTTTCTTTCTTGAGTTGCTTGGCATAATGGGATCGATCTGTAAATGAATTTTTATCATGACAAACCAAACAATTCACTTCCACTTTTCCGGATACATTCCAACGAAACGCATTTTCACTTTCCCAACGATCTTCCTGTTCCCCTACACTTCCACCGGGGTGATGACGCCCAAACTTTTTCACAAATTCAAAAACAGACAAACCAATGTCTTCCGGATTAATTGCGCCATTCCAATCTCGATAACTTAAAGGAATTTGCGTTAACATAGTCGGGTCTGTATATATCCACGGATGGCCATTTCGACCCGATTCAGTATCGCTTCCGGCATTAAAATGCCAACCGGAACCAACCTTATTATAATCGTGACAGGAACCACAGGTCATTTCTGTAGAAAAGGGTAACTGCGTTTGTTGATACATGCGAATGGCAGAACTATCATGATCCATTAGTTTAATACGATGAACTGCCGGCGAACGACTGCCATCAGGAGAATCACCTAATTTTGCTTGAGCAATCAATAATGAACAAAAAATGGATAAAATAATTCCAAGTAATAAAATGTGGTTTTTAATCTTATTCTTGAATTTCATTTAAACAATACTCTTGTTAATCAAATTAACAATTACTTTTATAATCGTTTCCATTTCTTCTGGTTTACTTTGAGCAATAAGAACCGTGAGTGCCACCAAAGTGGTATCCGGCAACCGTTTACTTCCGTCTTTTCGGTAAAGAATTTTATTTTGATTTAAAAAATACACAAACAGCGTTGCCGCAATACGTTTATTCCCATCCACAAAAGAATGATTTTTCGTTACAAAATAAAGTAAATGAGCCGCTTTTTCTTCCACGCTGGGGTAGGCATCTTTTCCACCGGCAGATTGATAAATGGATGCAACGGATGATTGAAAACTTTCATCTTTTGGAACGCCAAAAATATCGCTCCCGCCAAATTGTGTTTTTAAATTTTGAATCAGAGGGACGGCTTCTTTGTATTCCAGTTTGAAATGTTCTTTTTTTGTGGTTTTTTTAACTTTGAGTGTTTTGAAATCATATTGATCTAAAATTTCTAAAGCATAAGCATAATCTGTGACCACTTCAATAATTCCCCGCGCTTGGTCTTGGGTAATCTCATCCAATGCTAAAACATTTTCTAATAATTTGACTGAATTTTTTAATTCTTCATATTTCTGCGCTTGTTGTTGGAGCCGTTTTTCGTTTATTGTATAGCCTTTTACCAGATGGTCACGGAGTGTGTTCGTAGCCCAAATTCTAAATTGAGTCGCTGATTTTGAATTGACTCGGTAGCCAACAGAGATTATAGCATCAAGATTATAATATTCTAAATTACGATTGACTTTTCGACCACCTTCAATTTGAACTGTTGCAAAATTTGCAACAGTTGTACTTTTAACCAGTTCACCAGTATTATAAATATTTGAGAAATGTCTCGAGATAACCGATTTATCCCGTTGAAACAATATTACCAATTGATTTAAATTCATCCAAACTGTCTCATCCTGAAGATTGACAGAAATTTCAGGTAGTTTACCTTTCTGTTTATAAATAATTATTGAATTTTCATTAACCATATTTTTTCCATTTCAATTACCGATAAAATCTTGGTAGTTGAGTTCGGTTAACTTGTTCCAAAATAGAACAGGTTGAATTTTCGACAAGTTGCATCTTTTCTTTACATGACAATCGGCTAAACAGAAAAATCACTTTTATCATATTTC
>JACNKV010000009.1 GCA_014381855.1 Fidelibacterota bacterium
GCAGCTCATTATCTTCATTGGGATTGATCAATTCTAATGTAGGTCCATTTCCATCAGCTTCTTCTGGCCAGGGAGAATGATCATCATATTCAACTTCGTCAATCAAAACTCCCGTTTGATTAAATAAGCGTATAAGTTCTCCGCTGCCGCTTAACCCAAAATTGAAGTTACCAATAAAATTTGTTTGATTCGGGAATAAGGACATGAAGGCAGTTGTATCTCGACACAATATCAAATATTCACCTGTATTTAATTCGATATTATTTGGAAGGATAAACTGGTGATCATCCTCAGAATCCTTGAAAGTCCATCCTGATAAATCAACATCAGAATGTCGTCCATTAAAGATTTCAACCCAATCCTCAGAGTCAAAATCGGAGGAGGAATTGTAGTTAATTTCATTAATAACAATTTCACCTTCATCTACGGGTGTAAAATGGGCTGTGATTGACATATCATCTATCAACATAATTGTTATTTGACTTGAATCTCCATTATCAACTCCAGACCATCCTGTGAACTCAAAACCATTTGCGGGAATTGCAGACAAAGTTATAGGTATTTCTTTATAATAATGTCCATTGAAAGGGAATTCTGTTAATTCAATTGAATTTAGCTTTATATGCCCACCATTAACTGGTGATAAGGATATTTGAATGAGTACCATTTCCTCCAAATCAAAAAAAGTCTGAATATGCGATCGTATATAGGGTAATCTTAAGTTCGCAAAATTTTCCATTTGAGATATATTATAATTCCAATTAATAATGTTTTGCCATAGGTTAATATGGATCGTGATTTCATCTGAAATTAAATTCGCTTTTTGGTTCAAAAGCTGAATAACTCTGTCCGGCTTGAATGTGGTATTTAGGTGATCACAAAATTGATTTATAAAATCAAATCGGAATGATTCATTCTCTAATAATGATCTAAACAAAAAAGTGGACCAAGGTGGATTTGGCCAATCTGAACCGTTTGGATCTGCTGCAAATTCGAGTGTATTAAAAGCATAAGCATTTGGGTCCCAAACACCAAAACCAAAATCAGTATCATACAATATCCACTGCCATTTTCCATTAGGCACTTTTTCTCTCCAAAACTTAATATTGTTCCCAGGCCAATCGCGATTATCGATGAATATTTGGGTTAATTGATACAGAATGAAATTGTCAATATCCATTTGGGTTTGAACATAGTCATAATTTTCAGTGATACTTAAATTCCGTGTTTCAATAAATTCCATCAAATTATCGTAATGATCCGTATCGCCAACAATGGGCATGCCGTTAAATTCCAAAAGATCAATATTTTCTGGGTCAATATTATGGTGGGATGCAATAAAATGTTCATTTATCTTTTCACGTAAATTGTGGATGCCCCAATAGTCACCATTCAGATAAACTATCGTCGGCCGAAATGCTTGATGGTCCAATCTCGTATTATTTATAATTCCAGTTAAAAAACCATCCCGCAGCATGGATGAATTCCAATCATTACCGGAGTTTCTCAATACAAATGCCTCATAATTATGAAAAGGTCGGTCTGAGAATAGGCTGTAATTTATTTCACCGGAACCGTAAACAGACCGTGCGAAAATGGACAAAGATTTCTGCGGGAAACCTCTGCTCCAGCCTCCAAATATTTTAACCCCCGCATCCATTCGCAGGTTTGCGTCTCCATCAGATTCAAATAACTCAATATGAATCGGCTTTTCCCAATCTTCCCAAAAGTTAGCTCCTAAATAAGGAAAATTCTCTGACGCGTCATTCCCCATGGCGTAAATTCCTGTTTCTTCATCCCAAAGATTTATCGGAGCGGTTGTTAATGAAATGATGGGTAAATCTGATTCCACATTTTGGAAATATGTATGTGTTATCGTTGGACTTGGAATCCATCCCGAATCAATCACTTTTGCTCTAACAATTGTAGTCGTATTTAATACAATGGGATTCGTATAAATAAAAGATGATTCATTAGGCTCTGTAGCATCGATGGTATAATAAATAGTTGCTGTTGGGGATTCGGTTTCCAAAGAAAGCTCCAACACACTTGTATAAAAGCCGCCATTCGGGAAAAATTGTGGTTGATTGCTTAGTCCTTGAAATCCTTCTGTAACGTTGGCGGTTTCGGGCGTAGGCTCATCAAAGAAAAACCAATCTGTTCCTCCATCTGGCAGTCTTCCGTAAGAAATATCTGTGGGGATTTGTCCAGTCTCAAGCTGATCGACCAAATCACCTGAAGGCATTGTAAGGGTTAAGGTTTCTCCACTCGAACTAATTTTGAAATTTGTATGTAAGGATATATTTGGTAAAACCACTAGATCAGGTGTGCCATTTGGATCTTCGATAACAGTGTCGAACCCCAATGTGAAAAAAGGAATCAACGTTAAATCGGATGAATTTATATCGTAATTATGGACCTGAATGGCTAAAGTATTTTCACCGGAGACCAAATTAATATTCTGCAAATCAAGTTCAAATGACTCAGGAAAACCTCCTTGATAAATGTTCGCTTCTCTCCAAGTATCGGCCCCTTGATCGTAGGATGGAGTCGTCCCCGGTTCTCCAATATTAGCACGAGCAATTTCAGAGCCATTAAGATAAGCCACAAAAGCGTCATCGTAATCCGCGTGTAAAAAAACAGCTGAAATTTGATCTATGTTTTCGATGGTGAAAGTATTTCTGAGATATATTGAAACAGTTGGAGAAATAACAGTAGAATCGTCATCATCGCCATATCCAAATCCACTAGGCCCAATGGACCAATCGGAATCGTCAAAACTAATCGTATTCCAATTTGTTGATGGTTCAGAATCTCCAATCCGATAATGCCAATCATCTCCCCAGGCAATCACGGTTTCCCAGTGATGGATTTCGCTTCGATCCTTATCCGATGCAAAAAGCAGTAAATGGTTTCCAGCTGGGAGTTCAATATCTGGGAAAGTCCATTTGAAGGGATCATCCAAATCATCGGAAATACCATATCCGCCTAAACTTACCGATGAATCATTTCCATTATATAGTTCTATCCAATCTGGTGTATCACCATCTTCATCGTAGATTGTTGAGCCATTGGATGACATAATTTCGTTGAAAACAATCCCTTGGCCCAGAACGATTGACAAAAAAAGAAAAATGGATAGTAGGTGAATCATGGCTTTGGTGAAATATACACAAAACCCAAATGAATCTTTAGGGAAAAGGGGGATCAGTAAGATAAACCAAACCCAAATTCAAACAGTGGATTATAAACTTTATCGCCTATATTAATAG
>JACNKV010000038.1 GCA_014381855.1 Fidelibacterota bacterium
TCGGAATTTCCCTGTGTTATAAATATTGTTCATTCTTCTCACACTATTATGCTTCACCAGAATTTATTTTATACCGGTGTATCCAGAGCCAAAAAACAAAGCATCATTTTAGGCGATTCAAAAGGTATTTACAGAGCATCTAAAACTAAACAAGTGGATAAACGGCGAACGTTTTTATCTATTATAGACTAATGGCATTATTTCAAAATACAGAACAATTTTTTAAATCCTACCCAAGTGAAACTTTGGTTCGAAACATGTGGCATTGGCATGATCCAAAGCACTTGGATGTCTGGATTCATAATGCACCCTTTGAAGAAAGGTCTTTAAGGTATCTTGGGATTGAAGGAACTATTTATTCCGATAAAAAACAAGTGAATCGATACAGCCATCAGTGGATGCCTCTACCGGCTAATAAAAACATTACAGCAAAGTATCTTAAAATATTTGATGAATTCAACTGCTACGGAGATTTGAATTATTATACCTTGAACTACGGTATTATTTGGTCAAAACTAACAAGAAAGAAATCATGGATTAAACTGTTCGAGAAATTCGGGGATAGAATGACCCAAGAGGAGATGCGGTATCATTATGATGACTTAAAAGATTTAGAAAATAATCTTCCCAAAGTATTTCATACGGATTTGGCTTTTGATTTTGATACAGGAGATGCCAAGGAAATAAAAAATATCCAAGATATCATTCCGTATGTATCAAAACTCTCTGAATGGCTTGAAAAACATCAGGCAGCTCATCAAATCTTTTTTTCAGGGAAGAAAGGTTTTCATCTGGTAGTGCCGTATCAAGTATTTGATCAGCCTATGTCAGAAAACAATGATCAGATAAATAAACAAATCGTTGAATTTATTCAGGCAGAAACAGGGGATTTGCATATAGATCCGGCTATTTACTCCAAAAGAAGACAGTTTCGTCTGCCTAATTCTATTCATACATCCGGTCTATGGAAAATTGCTCTTACTCAAGAAGATTTAGAGCGTGGAGAACACTATATTTTAAACTGTGCACTCAATAAAAAACCACTCATTGATTTAGATATTACGTACAGTCCAAAACTGGCTGATTTTCGTTTTCATGCTGAAAAGAATGAACAATTAAAACCTAAATATTCTGTTAGAAAAAAACATATTAAAACATTAAAAAGCTTCAAAGAATCTGATTTTAAAAAAGACCAGTTAGTTTCAACAACAGACATTAAAAAGTTGTCTCATCCGCCATGTATTAAGCATGCTTTAGAAGATGGTGTTGTGAAGCCTATTGCCAATCGGAATATTGTTACAGTATTTCTGGCGACATATTTTTACCAAGTTAGCAGAAATGCAGATGAAACAATTGCATTATTAACGGATCATGCTTTACGTGTATTAAAAAAGTTCTCTTCGTCCAATGCAGCTGAAATAATCCAATCTACTAAAACGGCAATTCAAGCTGTCTTTACCAAAAGCTATAAGTTCAATTGCGCTTATGCAAGGAAATTAGGATACAATTGTTCATCGGAGTGTGAGATTTACAAAAAGTATCGCCCTAGAACCCATTATACCAAGATTTTGAATTTTCCAACCATCGCTCCACAGAAGAACAATGACAATATTATTAAACTGGATTCATTGGATAGTTTAAGAAAAAACATGATTGATATCATCGATAGTTACACGAAAAACCTCATTTTAGCAAACAGAAAACGAAATATAAAACCTTTAATAGTTAAAGCCCAAGCAGGCAGCGGGAAAACAACATCAACCTATCATTGGATATATAAAAAGAAACACCGCACAATATGGGTGGGAAGCAGATTGGCTTTATATGACAATATTCCACTCAAACAACGTAAAAACTGGCTCAAAATCCGGGGAAGAGTGGGAGAAGAAAAAGACGATAAAACCGGAGAAATCCTTCCTGCAACCTGTGTCAAACATAAATTGGCTTCACAGATGAGAAAACGCAGGTTGGATACCTATTTTCATCTTTGTGAACATTGTGATTATAATAAGAATAAAAAGAATCCCTGTCTGTTTTTCCGGCAGTTTCAGGATCTGGAGAATAATTGGTTTGTACAGCAGCCTACATTTTTATACAAAGCAAAAAAGAATTTAAAAGATTTTGACGTATTGGTATTCGATGAAGATATCCTGCAGCAGTTTATTGAAAATGTTGAAATATCATCGAAAGAAATATTCCAGGTAATGAAGCTCATCAGAGAAAAATTGAAAGAATTATTTGTTTTTTGTCGTGATGTTCCAGTTGGAGCTGTTAAGCGGTGGTATTTGCTATATCTGCTTTTAGATGCTGTAAAATTGTTATTAGAAGATAAATACCTTCCTATGCCTTTAACCGGACGGTTATTTAACGAACATCTTCAATTAAAATATAAAGAATGTATAAGTAAAAAGTGGCAGGATAACGCATTTTACAATGAATTCAAATTTTATAATTATTTAATTCCTGAAACTATCTGGCAGCTGCCTGCGAAGATTGATAGCGATGGTAGGGATTTTGTCAACAAAATATATCTGGGAATCGAAGAAGAAATTGACAAACTGCCCTTAGGGTTTACCAAAGAATTAATTACAATTATGGATGAAGAATATAGTAACCGTCCTGGCCATTCACCAATTTCAAGATTGAATGTTGTTCGGAAAAACAATGAAAATATATTGCTGCTAAATCACAAAATTGACCCACCTGCAAAATCCAAGCCTACAATCATATTAGACGCTACTGCCAGACGATCCATCTATGAAATATTATTCGATCATCGGGTAGATATGCATCGCCCTTTACTTCCAATTAAAAATGAAGTCTGGCAATGCTACAGTACAAACGGAAGCATTCAATCATTCCATAATCCGAAACATAAAAAACGGATGTTTAAAGCGCTTAAAAAATTATTAAAAGATGAGCCGGATTCTTTAATTATCTGCAAGGAAGAAATTGAAAAGGAGATTAGAGCCACATTCAATTTGCATCCGAAAACACAACTAACGCATTTCTATGCAAATCGCGGAAGCAATGAATTCCAATCTGCAAAACATGTCATTATCTTTGGCTCTCCGGGATTCCCTGACAGTGTCGTTAAACAGTATGCTGCTGCTTTATACCCGGAAGATCAATTTATAGCTGATATTCACTATGTAACAAGAAGATATGAAGGAACGTATCATGGTGTCAAAGTCATGGAATACATGGATTCAAAATTGCAAAGTATATTAGAGATTTCCCGGGAAGATGAAATCT
>JACNKV010000052.1 GCA_014381855.1 Fidelibacterota bacterium
GGCGGGCAGATAGCTATGAGATTAACAAAATTAACCCACGACTTCAGTCGTGGGGAGATGGCGAACGAAAGGACAAAACCGTTTTAACGGTTTATAGAAACTCAAAATAAGAATCGCCCATGCGAACATATAAAAATTTGAATAAAACAAAAAAAGAACCGGGTGTTCTGCATCTAACGGATAATCTTCGTCAATATATTCTTAAGGCAAAGCGAAACGTAGCTTTCGCCGTTAATTCTGAATTAGTGCAGTTATATTGGAAGATAGGAAACAGTATCCGAACAGAAATTCTGCATGAATCACGTGCGGAATACGGAAAAAAATTGATTAAGAATATCAGTCGTAATTTGCAAAGTGAATTTGGCAAAGGTTACAGTATCGCCAATTTGAATCATTTTATCAAATTCGCAGAGGTTTTCCAAGATGAACAAATTGTCTACGCAGTGAGTAGAGAATTGACATGGACACATTTACGACAAATCATGTATTTAAAAGACGAGCTACAAAGACAGTTTTATATCGAATTATGTAAAATCGAAAGATGGTCATCAAGGACATTAAAAGGTCGTATTGGAAGTATGCTTTATGAACGAACTGCCATTGCAAAAAAACCCGACGAACAAATTAAGCAAGATTTGGATTTGTTGCGAAATGAAGGAAAAGTATCGTCGGATTTGATTTTTCGCGACCCTTACGTTCTGGACTTTTTAAACCTATCCGATACGTACAGTGAAAAGGATTTGGAAACGGCTATTCTAAAAGAATTGCAAAAATTTATTACGGAAATGGGTTCTGACTTTGCGTTTCTTGATAGACAAAAACGTATTACAGTTGATGGTGAAGATTATTATATGGATTTACTCTTTTTCCATCGAAAAATGAAGAGACTCGTCATCATTGAATTAAAAATGGATAAGTTTCGTCCAAAAGATAAAGGACAAGTTGAGCTTTACCTCCGCTGGTTAGAAAAAAATGAAATGAATGAAAATGAAAATCTTCCCGTTGCTCTGATTCTTTGTACAGAAAAATCTAACGAACTGGTTGAATTTCTGACTTTGGATAATGACCAAATTAAGGTTGCTGAATTTATGACTGTACTTCCTCCCAAAGAAATTTTGCAAGAGAAATTACAATTTGCCATTGAACAGGCAAAATTGCGTTTAATTGGAAATAGCGAAAAATGTTAGCTCATAAACCGTTGAAACGGTTCTCATATCTCGTGCACCTTACACCCACGACTAAAGTCATGGGTTGCTTGGTGGCACACGACTTTAGCAGCATGAGCAGAAACAAAGTCCCGATAGCAACCCACAGTTTCAACGGTTTGTCAGTAAAACCTACAAAGGCTTAGGAAATTTTAAAAAAATAACACAAACTTAACAAACATGAGAACACCATGAAAAAAACACAGATTAATTTCACATGTGTAATTATCGCACTACTTTTTGCAACAGGGTTATTTGCCCAAACCGTTACCGACATTGACGGCAATGTGTATGAAACTGTGATTATAGGCGAGCAAGAATGGACAGTAACGAACCTGAAAGTAACGAAATATAGAGACGGCACTGCCATACCGACAGGGCACAGCAATTCAGACTGGTCAAATCTCACCACGGGTGCGTATGCTGTTTACGATAATAACGAAAGCAACGCCACCACCTACGGCTATTTATACAATTGGTATGCTGTAGATGATACAAGAAACATAGCTCCTGAAGGTTGGCACGTGCCCACGGATGATGAATGGCAAACATTGGTTGATTACTTGGGTGGCAGCAGTATTGCTGGCGGAAAGATGAAAGAAACCGGTACAGAGCATTGGAACAGCCCCAACACAGGAGCAACAAACGAGAGCGGTTTTATGGCCCTTCCGGGTGGTTTCCGCTCCTACAATGGTGGTTACACCAATATGGGTTACAACTGCTACTTTTGGTCTTCTACGGAGAGCAGTAGTACCAACGCTTGGTACCGGATACTGAGTTACAATAATTCAGACGTATACCGTTCCAGCTACAGTAAGCACTACGGGTTTAGTGTTAGAGTCGTGAGGGATGCTACAGAACCCACATCAACAATTTATATCCCGGCAGATTACCCAACCATTCAAGCCGGGATTGACGTCGCAAATGACGGAGATATGATTTTGGTGGCAGACGGGACATACACCGGCACGGGCAACAAAGACCTTTCGTGGTCGGGGTTGGAAAAGCATTTGGTCATCCGCTCAGAGAACGGACCCGAAAACTGCATCATCGATTTGGAAAATGACGGAAGAGCTTTTACGTTTAACTCTACGCCAACACAATTGTGGATTACCCGTGAAGATGTGATTGAAGGATTTACCATCCGCAACGGCGGAAACGTAACCTACGGCGGAGCGATGTATTTGTATTATGGCTATAATAACGACCTGTCTCCCACCGTTTTAAATTGTGTCTTTGAAAATAATTCAGCCGAAAACGGTGGTGCGGTATACGCCAATGGAGCTTCGCCGTTATTTGAATACTGTGTGTTTAAAGACAATACAGCACAAAGCAATGGAGGCGCAGTTTATTTAGCATCGTCCGGCGGGAACAATGGGACAGAGATACTGAGCTGTACAATCAAAAATAATCAGGCCAGTTCAAAAGCCGGGGGAATTTATTTCTCAAATATCGGCGATGTAGAGGGCTGCTTTATTGAAGAAAGTTTGTTTAAAGAGAATGACGCTCCCAATGGCGGGGCGATGTACCTTTCCAGTTCAAATCCAACACTCATCAATAATTTAATCATTAATAATTCAGCAAGTAGTGCAGGTCCGGCATTGTATGTCTACAATTTTGGTGGTCCTAAAGTTATCCATTGCACAATCACCGACAACACCGGCGGGCAATATGCGGTGTATAATCATGCGTTTAACGGGTCGGTTAACCCGATATTTATCAATTCCATTATTTGGGGGAACAGTGGAAATGTCGGTCCGGAGGGCGGACAAAACGCCCCGCAATTTCAGAATTGCAACGTAGGTGATGGGCTCCCGACCGGTAGCACAGACCTTGGTGGAAATATGGATGTCTATGCGGAATTTAATGATCCGTATATTCAGGATTATCACTTGCAGAACAGCAGTCCGATGATTGGCGCAGGGATGATTTTAGAACCGGATGTTGCGGATGGTGATATGGATGGAAATCCGCGCCCGAACCCGGGCGGAAGCAATCCGGACATTGGATGTTTTGAAAGTGATTTGGGAACACCTGAGAGCG
>JACNKV010000132.1 GCA_014381855.1 Fidelibacterota bacterium
TTTGACAAGGGGGAATAAAAAGGGCACAGAAAGTCCCCATTAATAAAGGGGGATTTAGGGGGTTGTTAATGAACTTATATCCATTTTTGTAAAAAGTGTTGAAATCACTCATAATAATTTAAGAACCGGATAAGTACGAATTACACAGAGTTTTTTGACTACGAATTTTTCCAACACTACGTGTATGGGATGCCACGCAAAAAACCCCGTAGAAAACACAGGATGTAAGCACAAGCACGCTAATTGCCTGCCCGCCTGTTTTTTTGGTGGGAACCTTCCGAAGGTATTATTCGGTTATAGAAAAGAGTGGAGAAATTCGCTTTCTTTTGTGTTCTTAAAAAACTCATCTTCACTAATATTTGCCTTTCGACAAAGCGGTTGATTGTCCTAAATTGTATGGTTATCTTACTAAAAATGAGCAACTAAACCACTATGAAACACATTCTACTCTTAGGGCTTTTTTCCTGCATTCTCTTAGGGCAAAGCGATTTGTACCCCGTTGAAGAGTTCTACGGCGGCGGTATCGGATATAGCCTGACATCCATAAAACTGACTTCAATTCCTGCAGCATCTGATCTTTCAAAGATGGGGCTGGATACCACAGATTTCAAATCAACATTTACAATCCATGGCGGCGAGGGATTTACCCATATTGCCGGTCGCTGGCGAATTGGCGGTTATGCCGGGATTGGCGTAGACAGAATCAGTGGCGTACCGGACGTCATGCTCTATCTCAATCGTGATGGGATTGATGGCTACCAAGCCAATCCTCTAGGGGGGATTAGTGCAGATAGCGCTGTCGTATATGATGGAGACTATGCACCCTCCACCAAGGCTAAAATTACGTTCACGCTTGGAGCGGCAACGGTTGAATATGTGATGCCTTTATTCCGTGACCTGGAAATTGCAGCCGGGGCATTAATTGGGTTGGGGCGAATCAATATCAGTGTTGAGCAATATAATGGAACCGCACGCTGGGATAAGTCTTTTTCTGATGTGACTTACGGACAGCCGGATTCCAGCGGAACCATGTATTACGAAGTAACAAGCATTGACTCTGCACAATCTCTTGGATTAATGCCGAATAGAATTCCCAGCCGATTTACAAACGTTAGTGGGGCTTTTTTAAATGTGCAGCCTTATGTTGCGATTAAGTGGCAGCTTCTCGACCGGGTGGGCTTAAGAGTAAGTATGGGATATAACAAAGGAACCATTCCCGCCGGGGGCTGGCTTTTGAATGACCGTGAGCCCATCAGCGATTCTCCAAAATATTCTGCGCAGGGAGTTGCCATTCGAGCCATGCTCTATTTTGGACTCTAGTCTGACTGAGCTATAAAGCCACGTTTGTTCTTGATCTTCTTTTCGTCCAATAACTGTGAGTTAAAACTTTTTTTCAAGTAGACAATCACCCAAACCCCTATGAGTAAATTAATTAAAAATTTTCGATTACCGTTCTTGGCTGTCAGTTTAGTTCTTCTGAGTTTCTTTCTATCTCCTTTTGTTCACAATCTCTATTCCCAAGGAAAGGATCCTTTTAGGACTCTCCGAACTAAAATCCAAGTGATGAATCAAATATTGCAAATTGTTCAGCGATATTACTTTGAACCTGTAGAGATGGACGACTTGATGGTCGGGGCTTTTCACGGAATTATGAAAGAGCTGGACCCGCATTCTATTTACATTCCGCCGAAAGATTTGGAAGATATCAATGAAAAATTTAAGGGGGAATTTCAGGGAATTGGTATTGAGTTTGACATTCTCCATGGATATATTACTGTTATTTCTCCTGTCGCGGACAGTCCGGCAGAGCGGGTCGGACTTGTCTCTGGAGATCAGATTGTTGCGATTGACGGAAATGATGCTTACGAAATTACAAAGGACGAGGTTTTTGCTAAACTCCGAGGTAAAAAAGGAACTCCGGTTGTCGTAACTATTTCTAGAATTGGTCTGGATGAGACTTTTGATGTGACCATCATCCGGGATAAAATTCCTATTTACAGTATTCGTGCCTCCGTCATGTTGAACGATTCCACCGGATATATTTGGCTCACACGGTTTTCTGCCACCACCGGACAAGAAATGCAAGACGCCATCCAAAAACTGGAAGGAATGGGAGCGACGCAACTTTTGTTAGACCTTCGAAACAACAGCGGAGGATATCTTGAACAAGCGGCGGCGGTTGCAAATCTTTTTATCACCCACAACGATACAATTGTCTACACAAAAGGAAGGAAATCCGATGTGGAACAGGTGTTTACTGCCGATGCGGCGGTTGGCAGAGAGGATTATCCGCTTATCGTCCTTGTTAATCGAGGATCGGCCAGTGCCAGTGAAATTGTTGCGGGGGCGGTACAGGATCTTGACCGTGGATTAATCACCGGGGAAACAACATTTGGGAAGGGACTTGTCCAGCGCCAACTCCGGCTTAGTGATGATTCTGCTGTCAGAATTACCATTGCACGGTATTTTACGCCAAGCGGACGATTAATTCAGCGCCCTTATGAAAACGGAGACAAGCAAGCGTATTATAAAGAACTGTATGCAAAGGACAGGGAAGCTAAAATTGACAGCTTAAAAGAGCTTCGTCCAAAATATCTGACGCGGGCGGGGAGGACTGTCTATGGCGGGGGGGGAATTACGCCGGATGTCTACATCCCTTGGGAATCTAAAATTAAAGCAGGAACTCAGAAGTTGCTTTCAAATCCGAAACGTCCTTTGTTTAATTGGGCTTCTGTTTATTATGCAGAACATAATTCAGATATCCTTGATTACCGTGAGTTTCTTACATCCTGGAGTTTTCAGGAAGGAGATTTTCAAGGTTTTCTTACTTATCTCGACAAAGAAAATATCGATTATGATTCTACCTCTGTTTTTACAGATAAGGATTATTTATTGACAACACTTAAGGCTGAAGTTGCCGGCGTTGCATGGGGAAATGATGAAGAATGGGGTATCCGAAGGTCGGATGACATCCAAGTTTTAGAAAGTTTAAAATTTTTTCAAGAAGCTACTGACTTCCTGCATCATTCACCGTAAATTCATGACCGTATTTTGTTGTTGTTCAGTAGAAATACATCAAAATTTCGTTAAAACATAAGAATAATTATTCGTAACTAAACTGGAGGAAACTATGGTTGAATATTTTGTGAATGGCGGAGACTTCATGTGGCCGATTTTACTCGCTCTGATGTTTGGTGTCGCCTTCTCTTTTGAACGGTTCTATTCATTGATGATGTCTTCTATCAATTCTAAACAGTTCTTTACCAATGTCTCTGAGGCTTTGGACAAAGAAGGTGTAGACGCTGCGGTAGAACTGTGTAACAATACACGAGGACCTGTGGCAGAAGTATTCCACGCAGGGCTTTCCCGACGGCATCGTGGTTTGGATGAAGTTGAAAAAGCTATTCAAAATTCTGGCGGAGTTGAAATGGCCTTTTTGGAAAAAAACATGATCTGGCTTAACTCCGTTATTACAATTGCACCAATGTTAGGGTTTACAGGAACGGTTGTTGGAATGATTGCGGCCTTTGATGCAATTAAAGCCGCCAATGATATCTCACCCGCTGTTGTTGCCGGAGGTATATCTCAGGCCTTGTTGACGACCGCATTTGGTCTGATCACCGCTATGATCATACAAATTTTCCAAAACTTCTTTGTTTCAAGAATTGATAAACTTGTTCTGGAGATGGAAGAGATGTCTGTCCAGTTGGTGGACCACTTGTATGAACTTGACGCTGCAAAGAAAAAATAATCTTCAGGATTTAATATGGCAATGAAAAAACGAAGATTCAAAGGTGGAGAAATCCCCACAGCATCGATGGCAGATATCGCCTTTTTGTTGTTGATTTTCTTTCTTGTCACAACCACAATTGATACCGATAAGGGATTGGGGATTATCCTCCCTCCAAAAGGTGATACAATTGAGATTAAAAAGAAAAATATTCTTAATTGCCT
Source organism: Fidelibacterota bacterium (assembly GCA_014381855.1). Taxonomy (GTDB): domain Bacteria; phylum Fidelibacterota; class Marinisomatia; order Marinisomatales; family JACNKV01; genus JACNKV01. The sequence continues at coordinate 3,955 of JACNKV010000132.1, forward strand.
GATCAACTCCTCCGGAAATGTCCTCCTTGGGGGTGAACCAGTAAAAATTCAGGATATTAATCGAGTTGTGAAAGAAAAACTGCGTGTAAACAATAAGTTAATCATTTCGGTTAAAACACACGGAAAGTCCCGCTACCGCGACTATGTGAAGGTTATTGATCAGTTGAAAATGGCGAACGCGACACGAATTTCAATTGCGGAGAGCGAATTATGAAGTTTACAAAAAAAACTAAACTTAGCAGTGAAATTCCAACAGCATCCATGCCGGATATCATCTTTATGTTGTTGATCTTCTTCATGGTTACCACCGTTTTAAGAGAATATTCCGGGTTGCCTATTGAGCTTCCGAAAGCCAAGCGGATTGAAAAACTAAAGTCGAAACGACATACGGCACAAATATGGGTTTCAAAGGAAGGATTAATTTCCATTGAAGACAAGCTCTTTGCCGTTCAGGATGTAAAACACATCATGTACGAACGCCGTTCCGCGGATCCGCAGATTACCATATCATTAAAAGCAGATGAATCTGCTCGAATGGAAATCATATCCGGGGTTCATAACGAACTCAGAGAAGCCGATGCGCTTAAACTGAATTACTCCACAAAAACAGAAGTAAATTAATACATAAAACCACTTTATGTAAAAAGGGCTGTTCCTTTCGGACCAGCCCTTTTTTATTTTAGGTATCTTGTTAAGCGGATGATTATTTCTATTTATCCTTTGCCAATGCTATTCCGCTCAACTTTCTTCGGATAAACGAAAACACTTCAAGCAGTGGTAAGTCTTTCGGGCAAACATCGTCACACGCCATCATTCCGATGCAGCCAAACACACCTTCGTCTGTTGACACCAATTCAAACCACTCTTGGTCGCCTCTTTCGTCGCGAGGATCTATCAAAAAGCGTCCAATCCTGTTTAATCCGGTTGCACCTAAAAAGTCAGGATAAATCTGAATAGTCGCACAACCCGCCAAACAGCAGCCGCACTCGATGCACCGTTCGGCTTCGTAGATTTTATTTGCGGTGGCATTGTCCATCCTTTCTTCTTCGGCGGTCGGATCAAACTCCTTCTGTGTATGAATCCAAGACTCGACTTTTTCCGCCATCTCGTGAAACCATACTCCAGTATCGACAGAAAGATCTCCAAGCAGTTTGAAAAACGGCAAAGGGTATAATTCAATCGTATCCGGCAAATCTGATGTCAAAGTTCTACAAGCTAATGTTGGACGACCGTTAATCATCATACTGCAGGATCCGCAAATTCCGGCACGGCAGACAAAATCAAACATCAAATCCGGTGCCTGTGTTTCTCTAAGAATATTTAAGGCTGTAAAAACGTTCAGCCGTTTCGTTTCTTCTATCTCATACGTATCAATCCGTGGCTGGTCGTTTTCCTTTGTCGGATTATAACGGAAAATTTTGAATGTCAGTGTTCTTCCCATTACTTCACTTCCTTCCATGCTTCTTTCGGTAATCGTTTTCCTGTTTCTTCGGACGGATCAATCCTTCCTTCGGCTCGTTGTCCGCTATCAACATTGGTGTTATATTCTTCTACCGATTCTTTCATATCAATTTGTTGTCCGCCGCCATATCCGCGATTGCCGGGCGGCAGATCCAAAACCCCGACCGGTTCATACGTAAATACGGGGTTCTCTTGTGACTCAGGCCAGCGTGCTAATGTACGGTTCAGCCAATTTGCATCGTCTCTTGCCGGGTAATCTTCGCGGGTATGTGCTCCTCTGGATTCAGTACGTCGCAACGCACCTTCGGCAATAAGCAGGGCTTGTTTTGCCATTCCCTCGATTCGAATCGCTTGTGATAGCTCAGGGTTCATTCCGGGAGCATCCGTTTTAACCTGTACGTTTTCAGTGCGCTTCACAATCCCTCGTAAACCGTCCACGGCTTTTTCAAGTCCTTCACCGGTTCTGAAAATATGTACGTTTTTTATCAATAAATCTGAGATTTCATCGCGAAGTTTATACACATTTTCACCGTTGGTATTATTTAACATATTCGCGATTTTGTCTTTTTCGATTTGCACAGTGTTTTCTGCCAGAGAAACATCCGCAAGTAATTTTGTTTTACTTGCATAGTCCGCTATTTTTTCACCGACAACCATTCCTGCAACAACTGTTTCTGCAAGTGAATTCCCGCCGAGACGATTAAATCCGTGCATATCCCAACAAGCAACTTCACCAAGCGCAAACAATCCTTCCATGTTGTAGGCGTGTCCGTCCTTATTAACACGGATACCTCCCATGGAATAATGCTGTGTCGGGCGCACCGGAATCAATTCTTTAATTGGGTTTACTCCGATAAAGTACATGCAAATATCATATACTTCGCGGAGTTTCGTTGTAAGGTGTTCTTCTCCAAGATGACGAAGGTCCAACCACAGGTGTTCGCCGTAAGGAGATTGTACACCTTTTCCTTTTAACATGTGTTCTTTCATTCTTCGGGAGACCACATCGCGTGATGCCAGTTCTTGTTTGTCCGGTTCGTAATCCGGCATAAAGCGATACTCGTCCACATCAAGCAAAAGCCCACCGTCTCCACGACAACCTTCGGTAACGAGTATGTCGGTCGGCACGATTCCGGTCGGATGGAACTGTACTGCTTCCATGTTTGCAAGTGGAACCACTCCGGTTTGCAAAGCCAGCCACGAACCGGTGCCTTCGTTAATAACCGCGTTCGTGGATTCACCGTAAATCCGTCCGTATCCGCCGGTTGCGATGACGGTAGCTTTGGACATATACGCCAATATTTCACCGTCACGCAGCGAGCGCACAACCGCCCCCACGCACTTTCCGTCTTTATGAATGAGCCGGATAGCCTCCATCCGGTCGTGAACTGTAATTCCGTGCTGAACCACTAAATTGTCCATTGTATACAGGACGGTGTGTCCGGTTCCGTCAGCGGTGTAACAAGTTCGCCACTTGGCGGTTCCACCAAAATCGCGGGCGGTAATTAATCCTTCTTTGGCCTCGTCTTCAACAATGGTTGTCTTTTTTCCCTTGATATACACATCCCGCGGACCGCCTTCGACCCGGTTCCATGGAACGCCGAAATGTGCCATTTCTCGCATCGAAATTGGAGCATTATCGGCAAAAATACGTGCCACTTCCTGGTCTGCTCCCCAATCAGAACCTTTTACAGTATCCAGCCAATGGATGGTGGGATTATCGCCTTTCCCTTTTACGGAATTCCCCAAAGAGGCTTGCATTCCTCCCTGGGCGGCAGCGGAATGACTACGTCGGGGTGGAACCAGTGAAAGGATAATAACATCTAAATCTTTTTCGGCCGAGGCAATCGCGGCGCGTTCGCCAGCTAATCCTGCGCCAATAACTAATACATCTGTGGTAATCACTTTCATGACAGCGCTCCTTCCCATGGACCGGCCAGCCCGATAACGGCTGCCGCACCCAAGATGACATAAAACCAGAATAATAAATAGAAAAATGCTTTGGCGTAATTGCGGACGAACCATGTGTCCGCCAGCCATTTGACGATGAGCCGGTACACCCCAATCGCCATGTGGGCAACGACCGCCAGCATTAATATTGCGTAAAGAATCCAGAGCCCGCTTTCAACGCGATTCGTTGCAACCTCGGCGGTGAGCCCAATCTCCTGACCTTTCACGCCCATATCAGTAAAAATATTCCACATCACCAAAAAGAGGTGAAAGGCACCGGTTGCCAAGACGATCATACCGGTACGCACCTGCCAAATCCACAGCGATGTTTCAAAATGGTTTCTGAGTTTGATATCAGACTTTGGGTCTTGATTCCATTGTTTTTTGGACTTTTTCAGCTTGAGCCCCAGTTCCATCATCCGTTTACGTTCATGGAGCTTTCCGGGGATTTTTCGACTTGCCCAGACAAAGTGGACAAAAAATACAAATGTGATAATAAAGATAAGCGGCTGAGCCATGGGAACGGTATGTTCCATAAAATGTGCAATGGTTTGGTAAACGTCTTTTCCGAACAGTATACTGCTTTCGATAACCAGGTGTCCACAAATAAACAGCGCCAGAAAGGCTCCGGTCAGTCCGCTGATCCACTCATTCCTGATGGCTTTTTTCGCCTTTCGGTACGCTTCGCTGCTGCGACCGTGACGCGATTCTGCCTCGGGGTATAATTCTGTGTTTAAAGGCATATTGTATTCTCCTTAACCTTTGAAAAATGATGGAGGAAAATTACATACCTTTTTGTCTTCTTTACAGGGGAAAATATCTTTTTTTATAGGAAAACCGCCTAACCTGCATTATTCATTGGACACGAATATTTATTTAGTCTGGATAATTCGCCACAAAAGGCACAAAATTCACAAAAGACTGAAAACAAAGGAGTTGCAATGAGTGCTGTAAATTTTTCTTGTAATTTAATTTTTGTCAATATTTTACTCTTTGTCTTCCCCTATACGTTTCATTTCATTGCATTATCGGGACCGGCTTGAAACTTCATCCCGACAGACATATCGGAGTATGTGTCATTCCGAAATGAGGTACGAATGAGGATTCTACTTAATTTTGTGTTGGGGGTTCATCGTTTCCTTCCACTTTACTATAATTTAACATACTTTGGATAGGATTTTAAACATACGATGACACAGTCTTTTTGTCTGACGAACGACGTGAGGAAGAATCTACGTAATTAAACCCAATAAATTCGACTTATACGCAAAACTTCAATCCGTACCCTAGAACTACGGCAAAGTCGGATGAAAAAACAGGTAAAACACCCAAATTTGTTATTTGCAAACCCTCAAATAAAAATGATTCACGCTGTTCATCATTTTACTCCAATCTTAATTTTAGGTAAAAAAAACATTGACATCCCACCCGTAACTGAATGATTACAAATTGTAGTAACAATTTGTTTCCATGAATCGATAGGATAGAGTAAGTTTACTGCCTATGGAGACACCTCTCTATTTTATTTCAGACGTCCATCTGATGTTAAATACATCACCGGAGGAAGAATCGAAACAGAAAAAACTGTTTTCGTTTTTGACGCATATCTCCAATAAAGGGGGGACACTTTTTATTATCGGTGACTTTTTCGAATTTTATTTTGAATATCCTTCTGTAATCCCAAAAGTGTATTTTTTAGTTTTTAGCAAACTACACGCACTGAAAGAATCCGGGGTGGATATCCACTTTTTGGTTGGGAATCATGATTACTGGGTTCAGGAATTTATTACCTCCACACTCACAACAAAAACGCATCTTGGTGAAACAACGATTACCGTAAATGGAAAAACATTTTATCTCACTCACGGAGATGGACTCTTAACATGGGATCGTGGGTATCGGGCACTGAAATCCGTGATCCGCAATCGCGTGTTTATCTGGTTGTACCGATGGTTGCATCCGACATTGGGCTATAAAATTGCGGATTGGGTTTCTCATCAGGGGCAGCACTACATTCACACCGATGAATACAATCAAAAAGTGGTGAAAGAACTTAAAGTGTTTGCAGAAACTATTACCAATGAAGGAGCAGATTTTGTCATCTGCGGGCATTATCATCAAATGGTGGATGAACCCGTCAATGGCGGACGACTCATCGTCCTTGGAGACTGGATTCAATATTTTTCTTACGGAGTTTTTGACGGGAGAACAATGGAATTAAAGAGGTGGAAATTCGATGCGTAAGCTAATTCTTTTATTACTGACAATCGCTTTAATGGCACCCGGATGTTCAAAACTGAAAAGCATTTCGTTATTTGGCAAAAAGAAAAAACAAGAGGTCTATGAGGATATCCTACATCAAGATATTGAGCGCTTACGGATGTCTTATAAAGATGGGCAGGTGCAGGCGCTGGAAGAATTAATCACAATTTTTAATGATGCAAACCAACCGTTTGATGTTCGTATCTCTGCCGGTGAAGCGTTAGCAGAAACGCATCACCCAACAGCATTGAACGCCTTGGCAAATGCCGTCTCAACTGCAGCAGCCGTTGATATGACACTCATGGAAACATCCATCAATTTACTTTCGCAGTTTCAGGATAATCCGAAGGCAGCGGAAGCTATGGTGAACGCCATGCATACCATCGAAGACCGAACCAATGATTTACATCTTGTGCTGATTAAAAATCTGAATAAGGTTCGGACAAAAGATCAGGTCTATGCCATGCTGGATTTGTACGAAGTAGCCAAAGCAAATTTATCCCGCACTGAAAAATTGTTGACAGAAACCTTGGGGGCACTTGGAGATGATGAAGTGATCCCGGTTTTAACCGATATTGCGCGGGACGTAGATGTGAATATTGCCGTTCGAAACCGTGCAGTAGAAATCCTTGGGAAGAAAGAACCTTCCGAAGTTGTCGGAGCATTTACAGAACTGTTGGGAGATCCAACTACCGGTCCGGAAGTCCGGGATTTTGCAATTAACATGATGTCAGGTGTGAAAGAAGAAAACCTGATTCTTTCGTTGTTGGATACATACAATGTCGGGAAAAAACAATATTACAGCTTACTAAATACACTGTTAGATGCATTAGGTAATTTTGATGATCCGGAAGTTAAATCTGCAGTCATTGAAATTGCGCTGAATACAGATTATAAATTGGCATTGCGAAAAAAGGCGATTCAAAAATTGGGGCAATATAAAGATCCGACCGTCATTGATTTATTTCTTCCTCTTCTTGAAACTTCTGAAAATTATTATCTTTATTCTTCCATCGTTGAACTGATCGAAGCGCTGGGTCAAACGGATTCTACAAATGAACTGCGTCGCCGGTTAGCTTACCAAGCTCATAAAGAGGATACCAATGAATAGATATGCGATGATGCTAAGTGCTTCATTGACTTTTCTTTTAGCGCAGGATGTGAACCTCCCGGCCGACTCAACTCTTGGCTCACAAGAGATTACCTTATCCCTGAGCGTTTCCGACACCAATCAAATAGTGGCTGCGCAGGTGGATTCAAGTTATGACTCCACCCAGATCCCGTTACCGGAGTTTATCCCTGATTATCCGCCACCATCCCAACTTCAAACAGGAGAACACTTTTTTGAGTACCAAAACGATATTGAATTTCTTCAGGCTCAAATTGACTCACTCAAGAAGCTCGTCCGAGTATACAGCAAAAAAGATACCATGCCCGAGGTGCAAAAAGCCTTAATAGATCTTTTAAATAAAATAAAATACTCTCATCGAATTACTTTAGAAAACGGAACCGTAGTACGAGGACAAATCCTAAATAAAACAGAAGATAAGATTATTTTGGATACTGATATTGGACGGCTGGTTTTAGATAAAGATTTTGTGACGAAGATTGAAAAAGAACTTCCAAAAACAGCCAAAATCGAATTAGAGGGAGAACCCTCTATTGATTTATTCCCTGATAGAGACGTGATGACCGGACGAGTAAAAAACATTGGTGAAAAACGGGGAGATTTTGTCCGCGTAATAGCAAATCTTTGGGGAAAAGACACCGCGTTGATATCCCGGGATTCTTCATTTGTAAATGGGACAGTAATACAGTATAACTCAGGTGTGATTACCGATACATCTATAGAGCCCGGAGAATCTGCCTTGTTTAAGGTCACCATTCGATTCCCGGCGGGGAGTGAAGTTTCATATCGGACGTTTGATATTCGATGGGAAGATGTGGAATAATAAAGTTGAATTTAATTGAGTAATAGTTTTTGGATAACTTTTCGTTTTTTGGGTAAATCATAAGTTGAGAATGGGTGGGTTTTGTCTATTCCCATTAAATGCCCGGCTATCAAGCCCATTGTTCCACCCACAAAACCTCCTGCAATTCCATTAAACAGTATTTCCACAGGGTTTAATAAAGGATCAAGAAGATATTTATCATTTTGTTCAACGTCCGAGGTAAACCCAGCCACTACTCCAAGAACGCCCCCTAACAACATTCCAAGTGCTTTTTGCGGAGACCTTTCCACAATCAATTTGTCAATTTGATTAATGTGTAGCATAAGATTACTCCCAAACCCCGCAATACAAACTGAGTCCGCTTCCAACTCGGTAATAACAGCGTTGTTAAAGTACTGCCCATTATTAAGATACAAATCCACTTCAGTTCCCTTCCCGAATAACATGGACATGAAGAGGAGAACTGAAAAATTTAGTTTCATCATGATAATCTTCCTATTAACTACAAGTCAATAAACAATAAATAACCCAAAATATAACACAATATATGTACCCCGGACAGGATTCGAACCTGTGGCCTACGGCTTAGAAGGCCGTTGCTCTATCCAGCTGAGCTACCGGGGCATTTTAATTACCGATTAGGAATCAGTGAAGAAGATGCATTGCTACATCCAAAACTCACCGAAACCCAATCAAAATCTGCGGGGGAAATTAGGTCACTCTGCAAACGTGAGGCAATGAGGGGATAATTTTGGTTTTTCCGTTATTGTAGAGTTGGAAACCAGGTAGAAAATATAGCGTGGAAATATCATAATTCTCATAAAAAAGGCATCGTCGGTGCTTCGTCGAGAAAAAGTCTTGACATTTATCCGGTACTTGGCGTACACTTCCTCCCGAGTGAGGATAAGATTTCATCTTAGTTCATTAATAAACAACTAACACGGAGGTATTATGGCTGAAGTCGTAAAAACCACAGGCGTAGCAAAAGAGAAGGGCTACCTTTATTATCTAGGTAAAGACGGAAACGTATGGCGTTCCAAAATGGCACGCGCCGGAAAAGGCGGCGGCAATGCAGAGAAAGTAGCAGATGCCGGTGTACAACGCGAATCAGGTTTTCTGTATTTTATAGATAAAGACGGAAACGTATCTCGCGCAAAAATGGCACGGGGTCGTAAATAAGGACTCATGATCAAAAAAAAGCCCCGTGTTTGGGGCTTTTTTTTACAATGTAAATGAAAATAGTCTAAATTCCACCGTGAAATACCATCAATATATGCTCTTAATCATCCTAATGTTTCTCGCAGGATGCCTTCCGCCCCTTTCTCCAAAGATGGAAAACCCTTCCTCTTTGAGCGGATCCATGCGGAAACCCCTTCCGGCAGGCTGGGAGAACAAGAAAGAACTCCTTGCCAAATGGGGGACGAGCCTACCAACACTTCAGGCACTGATTCCTGACACCTCGATTGATTTAAACTACTGGGAGACTTATTATTCAACGGAGAAAGGAATGCGGTTGCCGATTAAACGGGCGACGATTTCTTTTTCCCGAGCAGACCCGGTTACAATCATTAACACAGACCTTCATTTCGTAAATGTTGCCTATATCTACAGCATGAAAAATTATGAAACCGACCATTATTTATTGGAATCCGTTGTTAAAAAAGTTGAATGCAAACCAACCGGGTTTCCCCAGCTTTTGGCAGGCGACATTCTCCGTCATAAAATTCTAATGGTGTACGGAACACCACATGAGTACAATGGCATCTGGCATCGGTATAAAGATCAAAATACTGGTATGAGCATTCAAGAAGTGGATGATTTACATCTTATCGTAAAACAAAAAAGCAACAAAATGTCAACACATCTTGAAAAGGCAATCCGGGATATGTACTCTGATGAGGGTATCGAATATAGAAAACAGCTCATGATGAAAAATATTGACCTGTAGAGCCTGCGTTAACCCTGTTAAAACATTGATGGAGAATTCTCGTATACTTTTTTTGTTTGTATTTGTTACTTTTATCGTAGCTCAACCAAACAAGGTTACTCAAATACAAATTGTGGGGAATGAGACCACAAAAGATTATATCATCCGTAGAGAAATACAGCATCCTGTATCCCAGCCATTGGATTCAGCCTTAGCCAGTGCAGACAGAGATAGAATTGACAATCTTGGGATTTTCAGTCATGTATCGTGGGAGGTTATTCCGCAGGGGAACAGCGAGGCGATACTTCGATACTTGGTCGTTGAATCCTGGATGTATTTGCCGGCTATTCTTCCAATCTATGGTGAAGAATATGGTTGGATTTTCTCTTGGGGATTAATTGTAAGTAATTTCCGGGGGAGAAACCAAACCTTATCAATGGGAGGAGAATTCGGCGGTCGATCTGCGTATGGACTTGAATATTCCGACCCATGGATTTTTGGAGATCATATATCTTTATCCGTTTCCATCGGAAAGAATTTCTGGGCTCATCCTTTTTTACCCGTTGAGATGTCCATTCAATCCGCAGAAGTTACAGTCGGTCGATATTTTGGATACAAACTAAAAACATACGCCGGAATGGAATTTGAAGAACAATCACTTTCGGATGGTGCTCTGTTTAGGACAGTATCTCCTCAAATACGCACCATGTATGACACTCGAGATGTGTATGCAGATCCATCGCGTGGAATAGCTATCTCTCAGTTTTTACAATGGGATGTTAATGTATTGAGCGAGGGAAGAAATCGATTCTTTTGGGAACACTCCTACAGTGCATACCAAACACTTGTTTCAGGAAAAAAGAGATTGGTGGGTGGCGCGAATATTTCGGGGCGTTTTATGTTTGGAGATGGAGAACATCACATTTGGAAAAAATATGTCGGTGGTGCGGAATCAATCCGTGGCTGGACATCTCCGGATACGACCAACTTTATAGAGGATCAATTTCGATTTGGTGTTCACACTCTTACAACGTCCGTAGAATTGCGGCAAACAGTAATTCCACGCCACTCAACACGGCTTGGTACGGATTTTGGTTTAACCGCTGTTGGATTTGTTGACATAGGTGTTGCAGATGAAACTGTGTCCGGGCTACTGAAAAAGAAACCTCTTCTTGGATTCGGTATTGGACTTAGGTTTCCAATCGCCATATTACAGACACTCCGTTTTGACTATGGATGGGGATGGCGCGACGGACAATGGACAGGGTCAGCACTACATTTTTCTATAGGTCATAAGTTTTAGAATCCTTTGAAAAACTTGATTTACCCCAATTCGCTCTGCTACAGGGCAGGCAAATTTAAAAGATTGAATCTTCCCTGTTTAGCGTTGGAAATTTTGTCCATAATACCATTAGTGACTACATTTTCAGCCTTCCCGCCTGCCACAATTGAAATAAATAGAAGGTGGCGGGCAGGAACTAGACAAATTTTATCTCTTTTTTCTTTACGCACATGATTTTGCAAAGGATTCTTTTAATGATTCAGAACACGGCACCAGAAAATATTCGTAAATTCTTTTAGTTATTTAACAATGGGGGCGACCGGTTTCGACGGGGTAAAAACGCTGTTGAACTGCATGTCGAGGACCCGGGCAACTCGTTAATCACCCGGAAAACACAATAAGTGCCAATTACGGCCAAGTTGCTTACGCTTAACTGACGTAAGTCGTCCCGAGTAAAATTTGCCTGTAGTTTTACTCAGGGGCGTCATCTTTACAGGCTGGTTCAGCAGAGTGCTCATATCTACTGAATGAGAACGCATGAGCTGGTTCCGGTATTTGGGGTAACTGGCAGATACCGGAATGAGAACAATCCAGTGAACTAAACATGTAGACGTTCTTCGGGGTTTTATTTCGGACGGGAGTTCAAATCTCCCCGCCTCCACAATAAAATTTGGCTCATTACAGCATTGCGTACCTCATCTCTCCACTGTACAAAATGAACAGAAAGGGGGATACAGAATACGGAGAACAGGAGTCGGGAGAAAGGGAGCAGATGACAGAAAACAGTCGGCAGGATGTAGGCTGCAGTTCACTCTACATTGTCAAGCTAAAGAAGAACATTTTCGGAGTATAATCAATAACCCCAGTGAAAGATGTTCCGTTTCGTTCCACATTTCACGGGGTGAATCAATAATCAATGAGTTTTTCTGGTACGGATTATTGCGATGAGCTCCTTAACCCGCCAGAGGTGGACAAGCACATGAACACTCTAGCACCTTAACACCTTTACACAATATGAGTATAGAATTAGGAAAAAAAATCATAAAAGCAGAAATTAAGGCCCTGAAGGATTTATTAAAAGGGATGAACACCTCGTTTGAAGGCGCCATAGAAACAATCAATAACTGTCGTGGAAAAGTTGTCATCACCGGTGTTGGTAAATCCGGCATTGTCGGACAAAAAATTACAGCAACTTTCTCCAGCACCGGAACGCCGACCGTTTTTATGCATGCTTCCGAAGCGGTGCACGGCGATTTAGGCATGGTGACAGACAACGATGTTGCTATTATTATTTCTTACAGCGGAGAAACTGCCGAAGCCCTGAATGTTCTTTCTCCTTTAAAAAAACGTAGAATTCCTATTATCGCAATTACAGGTAATCCAAATTCGACGTTAGCAACAGAAAGCGATGTCCATTTGGATATAATGGTTCGCAAAGAATCTGATCCACTGGGCTTGGCACCGACATCTAGCACAACGGCCACATTGGTGTTGGGAGATGCTTTGGCAATCGCACTTTCGCAAGCAAAGAATTTTA
>JACNKV010000127.1 GCA_014381855.1 Fidelibacterota bacterium
AATGAAGATTTGGGGAAGCAGGAAAAAATATTATCGTATTACGAGCAACTCAACCGCGTGATTCAGTCGCGATATAAAACTGAACTTCGACAATCGCTTGAACGGGCGGAAATTCAGATTGAGTTATCCGATTATAAACAAAAATTAGTTGAAAAAGAATTTCGATTAAGATCAACAAAACTTGAGCGTAATTTTGTAACAATCATTGGTTTTATACTAACGTTACTTGGTTGGACTTTCTATAAGAAAAATTTGAAAGAAAAAGAAGTGTTGAAGCATCAAGAAGAAATTTTAACTCAAAATTTTAAAATAGAACAACTTTCAGTTTTACAGAAAGAAAAGGAAATTGAGACAAAAAATAATGAATTGATTACAAAAGCGACATTTATTCAGCAAAAAAATGATATTATTGGCGTTATTATTAAAGATCTTAAATACCAAATTAGTCTTTTAGATAATCATGAAGATCACAAAAACTTTAACCCCCTGATTACTTCTTTGGAAGAAACACAGAAAACAGAAGATAGTTGGATTGAATTTGAAAAACAGTTTACTGAAACATATCCTAGCTTTCTAAAAATGTTAGCTCAACACTTCACCATGTTAACTGTCGTTGATCTGAAAATGTGTGCATATCTTAAAATGAATTTGAATACTAAAGATATTTCACAATTAACAGGTTTAACAATCCGTGCTATTGAAATTCGCCGACATCGATTACGAAAAAAGATAAATATTCAAAAAGGAGTAAACTTGAATAAATTTCTTTCTTCTATTGATATTGAAAGGTGAGTAAATGGAAGAGCGAAGACTTGAATTCTTTTATTTTATAAATGAGTCCACTCCGAAAACCCCTAGGGGTTACATGAATGGTTTTGAATTTCTTATCCTCGCAATTAAAACTGTGGGTTATTCTTAATAAAAACATGGGGATAACCCACAACTTCAGTTGTGTGGTCATAAAACCAAATACAGACATTTTAACCGTTAAAACGGTTATATCACTCTTATGTATTGGTAACCCACGACTTAAGTCGTGGGTTGCTTGACACAAAACAACTATACTTAACCGTTTCAACGGTTTTATTGCTGAATTAATTGATATTAGGCATAATTTCTATGGTGAATAAGTGTAATAATAGCTTTGGCCTTTCTTTTTTTAATATGCACAAGGCGTTATAAGTAGACTATTCCAAGTAAATTCGCTCATTCTATTTTAGTTTTACTCATTTTTAAAAAATATAAGAATTATTGTGTGTTATATGCCCAAATGAAAGGTAATGTGAAAGTAATTATTCAATAAAATAGGAGTAACTTCAAAGCGAATTATGGAAACAACTATGATAAAAGAAATGAAATGGATTGAATTCATTGATCAATTTACAAAACGAAATAGTGGATTCATTGAGAGATTAGATAAGGCTCATCCAGCATTGACACGTACTCAGTTTAAAGTATGTTTATACCTCTATTCGGGATATTCTTCCAAAGATATTGCCGAACAATTGAATCTTACCAAACAATCAGTAGAAAACCATAGATATCGACTACGAAAAATATTTCAACTCAATAAGATACAAAATTTAATGACATATTTGTTGAGAATATGAATTTGGATAACATAATAAACTCAAGAAGCAATACCATGAAAATGAAAAGTCTATTAACAATGAATAAACAGGAGATACAATAATGTTCTCAAACACAAGTAAACCGATTTTAATTATTATTTTGCTGGCCAGCACCGTCTTTGCACAAACTTTTTCCGTGCAGGGGGTCTTGCGTGACCCCCAGGGCAATACCCTGGATGAAGGTTATTACGACATCACCCTAAAGTTGTATGAACAAGCCGAAGGCACGGATGCGATTTGGGAGGAAGTCCAAACGGATATTCATGTTTTGCACGGTGTCTTTGATTTAGATGTTGGTTCCGTTACTCCTTTAACGGGTATTACATTTACAGCGACCTATTATCTCGGGCTTACAATTGAAGACGACCCGGAAATGGTACCCAGATTTGAACTCTTAAAGGCTCCCTCGGCATTGTCTGTGGGTGGTGCGGAAAATATGGTTCCATCTCTTGGAAATATCGGCATTGGCACAACTGATCCCCAAGCCGGATTACATATTGTAACCTATGAATCTGACGACAACTTGATTAAGGTTGAAAGCGAAAGCGGTAAAGGAATAAAAGCAGATTATCTTGGTGATTTTTATCTCGAAGGTGGTGCCATTATTAAATTTGCAGATGGGACTACTCTTGCCAGTTCTAATTTTAACGAACCGGCGACGGCTCTTAAATCCTATGGTGATGTAACCTTTAGGACGGATGCGGATATGGACGGGAACGGGCGTTTGGAATTTATTATTCATGATTCATTACAGTTAAAAATTAGCGAAGATGAAGGTGTCTCTACCTCAGGGGTTACGATTGGTGGTTCTTATCCCGGAACAATGGTTATGTTCGCCGGCATTACCCCACCGGATGGCTGGCTGCTATGCGACGGCACGGAATACAACACCGCAGAATATCCTATGCTATACAATATGATTGGAGCAACTTACGGCTCCGGTGCAGGTACTTTTATGGTACCGGATATGCGAGGCAAAGGAGACATGGGCCACGATGCCGCCAATGTTAAATTTGATGCATTAGGCGAAACCGGCGGGGAAGAAACCCACACCCTAACAGTAGATGAAATGGCTGGCCATACCCATCCTGTAAATCCAGGTGGAACTTATACAAATTATACTAATAGTCAACATTCCCATGAGGTTCCAGAACCGGCTTATGATGGAACATTTTATGATTATGTTTACCGAACTACTGCATATAATGGTGGTAATCTACATGCTGGTGATGCTGATGAAAATAGCGGGCATGGTGGTTCTCAGAATTTTATAGAAGTGAATACACATAATGTAACTCCTTATGGAGGTAATCATAGCCATTTCCTCAATTTTGGAACTTCCTATACTAGCAATTCAGGTGGTAGTGTTGGTTACAACGTTATTCACAGTTATCTCACCATGAACTACATCATTAAATACTAATCAATTACGAATTACAAATTAATTACGAATTACAAATTAATTACGAATTACAAATTAATTACGAATTACGAATTATCAATTACGAATCAAAAA
>JACNKV010000008.1 GCA_014381855.1 Fidelibacterota bacterium
CCTGCATGACCTTTTGTAAGGCGGATTGTGACCACACTTGACTTGTCATAAACAGCCCCATAAGGATTGTCAATACAGTTGCAAAGGCTTTATTTGATTGGATTCTCATTGTACCTCCTTGTTATTATTTCTACAAACGTGTGGAATTTAAATTAGATTTTCACTTTTATTCAAGATAAATGTTATCTAATTTCTCTCAACAATTATGGTAATTGAAAAGAAAATATCGCAATTAACTACAGTTTTACTTCTGTTAGTCTATTTTATTGCATCGAGTCCGGTGTTGCATCCGTTGATAGAGTATGTGATTGATTATCAAAAGATTGTAACAGAGAAATGCGAATTAAGGGCAAAACCTGAATTAGCATACCATGGAGAGTGTTATTTAAAAGACCAAATTGCAAAGTCGGTAAATGTTGAAAATGATTCTCCCTGTAAAATAATACAGGTTCAGAAAAAAATAGATATTGATCCACATTGTTTTCGTCATGTCTATGAAAACAATTATATTTCATTTTGGTTCAGGGTGTTAACCCCACCTGAATCGGACATTTATTTTTTAAAAGAGATCGACCACCCTCCTCAATCTTAAATTAGTTTGGGGTTAATAGACAGACACTAAATAGAAAGCCCAACGGGCGTTCTGGGCGCTTAATATACCCTACAATGAGTCGTCATCTTATAAACGTGATTGACTGCATTGACATATCATTAAATTCATTAATCCACTGTCCATAGGATAGCGAAAGGTTGTATGAATTAATACATTTACGAGGAGAAAAGTATGCTTAAACTAAAAGAATTATGTATGATTATAATAGTACCCGTATCATCCATTATTGCACAAAATACCGGGGTAATTACCGGGACTGTCAAGGACATGAATGCCCACAACCCCTTACAAGAAGCAGTTGTAATAATTAGTGAAACTAAAATAGGCGATATCAGTGATTCCAATGGAGAATTCCGAATTGAAAACATTGCACCGGGAAACTACATATTGAAAACAAATTTCGTTGGATATGAAACTGATGAGTTAATGATAACAGTTTCTGACGGTAAAACGACAAATGTGAAAGTAGAGTTGAGAATTAAACCCATCAATGTGGAAGAATTAGTCGTTACTGCTCAACGAAACGATCTATCCCCACAGATTAAAGTGTATGGAACATCGGAGAATTCGAATGACATAGGTGAGTTTTTTCGACAAATCAATGGCGGAAGTGCTGTAAAAAAAGGTGGTTTTGCAATGGATCCGGTTTTAAGAGCGTTTAAATATGATCAATTGAACGTTCAATACGATTCTGGAATACGATGTTGGGGAGGCTGCCCAAATCGAATGGATCCAGCAACTTCGCATGTTCAATCTGAAGATGTGGAAAGAATTGAGATCATAAAAGGTCCTTTTAATGTTCGGTTTGGGCAAACAATGGGCGGACTGGTCAATTTAGTATTGAAAAAGCCAAAACAAGGGAAAATCGGCGGATCAATTGTTGCCGGATATGAATCAAACAGTGGTGGAAGAAAAACCAGAATTTCAATTTTTGGCGGAAAAAACTCCTACGATTTTTATTTAGCTGGAGGTGTAAAAAAATATGACAATTATTTTACTGGAGCAAACATTGAAATTCCTTCATCTTTTAACGTCAGTGACTACACACTGAAAGTTGGACACCGATTGACAGACAATCAACGCTTGCAATTTTCTTACAGACAGTCTTTTGCAAGTGATATTGATTATCCCGGTCTTTCGATGGATGCTGAAAATGAAGATACGGATATCATTGCTTTGGACTACTCTGCGCGAACGATTACGAAAAACATTTTTCTATTAACAGCTAAACTGTTTAAGACAAATGTTCATCATGTTATGCATAATGAAAACAGACCAAATTACACAGTAGTTCATTCCGTAACAGATGCGCTAACAATGACATACGGCGGTCGTTTTGAAGCAGGTTTGAATATGTTTGGGAACAATCTTATCTATGTTGGCATGGATTATTACCGTTTGAATAAAGACGGTAATCGGGAAAAAACTATTTTCGAAAACATTTGTACAGGAACAGTGTTTGAGAATCCAATTTCAGTTATAGATCTAATTTGGCAGGAATCAACTTTGTCAGATTTTGGGATGTTCTCTGAATTGAACATTCCGATTGGTGAGACAATAAATAGTAAAATTGGATTTCGAGCGGATATGATTTCGTCAGAAATTAATGATCCATCCGAACAATATATGGATGCGTATGGAGACATATTCCGCTTTTCGAGTACTAATTACAGTAGCATGGCTTCAATAAACTATAAACCGAGGTATTCGACGGCTATTACGCTATCAATGGCACAAGGAATGAGAACTCCTAACATTACAGAACGGTACATTAACCATCTTCCTATCGGATTGGATCCGTATGAATATTTTGGAAATCCAAACCTCAAACCGGAAGTCAATAACCAAATTGAGTTCTCTCTTACGCAAGCCGGTAAGAAGACAAGAATAAATACAAGTATTTATTTTTCACATTTAACCAACTATATTACGGCTGTTGTTGATACAAGCTTGGATAAATTATACTTACCTTGCGTGAATCCAACAGAGGTAAAACGCTTTGTAAATATAGAAAATGCTATGCAGTATGGCTTTGAAGCGGTGGTTCAGGGATATCTTGGGAAACAAATCAGTTATGTTGGAAATGTGTCTTACATCATTGCTGAAAATATTGATGTTGATGATCCTCTCCCTGAGATACCGCCACTTGAAAGTAATATTGCTGTGCGTTATCTCAGTGATAATAATTTAACAGCTGAAATGAGTGGCAGGTTTGTCTCAGAACAGGATAAAATATCAGAGTTGAATGGAGAAACTGTTACCCCGGGGTTTAGTGTCTATAATTTTAATATTGAGTACACGATAAAACGATGGGAAATAAAAGCTGGAGTTCTCAATCTTTTTAACACAGATTATTATGAACATTTGAGTAGAAAATATAAAAATATGCAAGATAGTTTTCTACTGCATGAACAGGGAAGAAATTTGACTTTAAATGTTACATATAAATTTTGACTTGACTAATTCCACGTAAAAAGCCCCGTAGAAAACACGGGA
>JACNKV010000118.1:0-1354 GCA_014381855.1 Fidelibacterota bacterium
TCTCTTAATAATGGATTACCGGATGATTGAGTTGAACCGTTCCTTATCCATCTCATTCGTACCGCAAGGATTCTATCGGGTCCATCTTTGCGGCTCTCCAGGCAGGATAAATTCCAAATCCGATCCCGATTACAGAACACACGACCAATCCGATCACTGCCCAGTCCAACGGAATAACGGCAGGGATATGAAAAATCATCGCCACGGCATTTCCTCCGGCGACGCCTAAGATCACACCGACAATTCCGCCAAACTCACTTAAGAACACGGCTTCTGACAGAAATTGTATTAAAATATCCCGACGTGTTGCTCCGATGGCTTTCCTAATACCGATTTCTTTTATGCGTTCAGTGACAGAGACAAGCATAATATTCATAATCCCGATTCCAGCCACTAATAAGGCAATCACACTGACGGCAAAGGCAAAGAGCTTAATTCCTCCGGTGAATTGAGCAAATGTATCCAGCAGTTCTGCATTTGACACAACCTCAAAATCGTTATCTTCCCCTGGAGGCACTTTTCGGATGGCTCGCATCAATCCTATGGTTTCATCCATCGTTTTTTCATACATTTCTTCCGATCTGGCTTCTACGGTAATCCCCAGAGATGTCCATCGATTGGCGTGCCGCTGTAAAAAAGTTGTGATGGGAATCATCACGTAATTATCCTGACTTTGACCGAACATTTCACCTTTTTTATCTGCGGTACCGATTACTGAAAAGTTCATTCCTTTTATAGATATGATTTTCCCGAGCGGATCTTCAAAAGGGAAGAGCTGATCCATGGCATCCGCTCCTAATACGGCAACCATGCGTGAAAACTTCACATCCTGAGAAGTGATATTTCGTCCGTCTCCGATGGTGGTGTTGAACGTCCTGAGTGTTCCTTCATCTCCCCCCATAATAAACACATTTTTTTTCGCCTGATGTTCGCGATACGTCACTTTTATTCCGCGTTTTGACGTTGTAGAACTGACACTTAACGGTAACTTAGCACGGCGTTTTAATTCTTCGTATTGATAATAATCCAAATTGTCTCTGTTGCGATATTGCCGTCGACTATGCCCTCCCATCTGTATGGCAGGATATTTTTGGATAGTGAATGTGTTCGTCCCAAATACATTCAACCCTGATTCCACGGATGATTCCAATGTACGGATGGCTGTCATCACGCCAATGACGGAAAAAACACCGATGGAAATTCCAAGTAGCGTCAATGAGGAACGCAGTTTATTCGCTCGTATCGCTTCCAACGCCATGCGAAAACTTTCCTTAATCGTGTTCTTTAAATGTCCTTTTTTATGTTTCATTTTTTAACTCAGAGGGTTGTGAATATTTTCTTAACCATAGCCCCG
>JACNKV010000118.1:1424-15787 GCA_014381855.1 Fidelibacterota bacterium
GCCCCGCAAAAAACGCGGGATGCAAGCACAAGCACACGGGATTTCCTGCCCGACAGTCAGGCGAGCGCTTCGCTCAATCTCAATTATACCACACCCCGTAACCTCTATTTTGTAAATCTTTACTCAGCATTTCTTCGATTTCTTCGGCATCTTTTCTTGTTGGAATTGGATTGTATTTTTCATAAAGATCCGGTCTTAGTTTTAATCCGTATTGTTTTGCATACTTATTGGATTTATACCCCTCTTTATGTTGTTCAAACCTCAGAGATGGTTTTCGTGTAGATTGCCCGACATACACGCAGTTACTCCCTTTTATATAACGAGGATTACGATCTCGAAACTTGTTCAAATCCGCTACCACCGGATCTAATTCTATGACATAAACGTAGTATTTTTTCATTCAGTCCACAATCCTAATCTTAATCCCCGCCAAAAAACCCACCCAACAAAATGGCGGGTCCGTCTGCTCCGGGCAGGTAGGCCTGCCCGCCACCTTCGATATAATTAAAATGTGGCAGGCGGGCGAATCCTTATCCATCTCACTCATACCGCAGGGCTTCGATTGGATTCATATTTGCTGCTTTATAGGATGGAATAAGTCCGGCAATCACGCCAACGACAACGCTTAAACTAACAGAAATAATTGCCAACCAAACCGGCATGGTTGACGGAATAAATTTATCGATAAAAAAACTAGCTCCCCAGGCAAGCCCCATTCCGATTGCTCCACCTAAAACACATATCAAGACTGCTTCCAATAAAAATTGTCCAAGAATCATATTACGTGTTGCGCCGATTGCTTTTCGTACACCGATTTCACGGGTTCGTTCTTTCACGGATACGAACATGATATTCATAATCCCAATCCCGCCTACCAGTAAGGATAAAACGGTAATAAATATTCCTGTTCCGCCGATGGCATATTTTATCATATTGTACTGTTTGCGAAATGCTTCCTGACGGTTAATTGCAAAATTATCTTTTTCCTGTGGATGAAGTCCTCGTAACCGACGCATGATACCACGAACTTCATCTTCTGCTTCATTCACGTGGTCTGCATCTACTTTTACATTCATGCGCATCCATCCACGCCTGGCAAATAACCGCTGGTATGTCCCAATCGGAATCACCACTTGATTGTCCAAGCTGAACAGGCCTAAGAACTTTCCTTGTTTTTCGACAACCCCAATCACCGTAAACCGATGATTCCCCAATTTGATATCTTTCCCAATTGGATTTTCATTTCCGAAAAGACCATCTGCAATATCCCAGCCGATAACAGCATGACGAGATCCTGACCGCACTTCGCCTTCTGTAATAAACCTACCGTGTTTAATATTAACAACAGTTGTCCGCTGATATTCCGGTGTCGTTCCGAAAATCCTGACACCTACAACACTTTCCTCTCCACGGCTGACGTCTAAACCGCGTTCCATCACCGGGGCAACGGTTTCAATCCTTTTGCCTTGTTCTTTTAATTTATCTACGTAATCCAGCTTAAACTTCGGGCGATTACGCACTTCCCACCATTCCTGACCGCCAAACCACTCAAATCGGGAGAGAAAAAATACATCCCTGCCAAGAAATGACATACTTTTTTCAAAGGATTGGTCCAAACCGGAAATGAGTGTCCCCATCAGAGTTACAGATAATATTCCGATTACAATCCCAAGGGCTGTTAGAAGTGCCCGGATTTTTCCGCCTACGATTGCAGTAACGGCAATTTGGAAATTTTCCAATAAAAGGCGAATCACTTCGTGCGTGTGTCTTTACTTATTTTACCGTCAAAAAGATTAATCGTGCGATGGGCGTGCTTTGCAATATATTCTTCGTGCGTTACCAAAATAATGGTATTCCCAAGTTCAAAAAGAGAATCCAGAACCTGCATGATTTCATCTCCACTTTTTGAATCTAAATTTCCCGTGGGTTCATCTGCAAGAATAATTGCAGGGTTTGTGACCAACGCTCTGGCTATAGCCACCCGTTGTCGCTGACCTCCGGACAACTCATTCGGACGATGATGCATTCGATCTTGCAAGCCAACTTTTTCCAGTGCTTCTCTTGCTTTCTTGAGTCGCTCTTTCCGAATAACATTTGCATAAATCAGAGGGAGTTCCACATTATGAAGTGCGGTCAATTTTGGCAGCAAATTAAATGTCTGGAAAACAAATCCTATTTTACGATTTCGGATAGAAGCCAATTGGTTATCATCCATTTTATGGACGAGCTCTCCTTCAAATTCGTACTGCCCGGATGTAGGCGTATCCAAACAACCGATCATATTCATCAGCGTGGATTTCCCGGAGCCTGATGGTCCCATGACGGAAATATATTCATTATGATTGATGGTCAGATCAACGCCATCTAGGGCATGGACTTTTTCCAGTCCTACAGTATAAATCTTACGGATATTTTTTAGTGAAATTAAGGTTGACATATTCAAGTGTTTGAGTGTTCAGGTGTTAGCAATCTTAATTGATTGTGACAACGCTTCCATGCTTTAATTCTCTGCTGATGGCTTTGTAGCTGCCGGTAACAACTTCATCACCTTCTGCTACCCCTTGGAGAACTTCGTAATGTGTGTCACTTGTAATACCGACTTTTACAGGTTTAATTACTGCATATCTGCGTTCTTTTTTCTTGAGTGGGTCTAACCCATTGAGTGTATCCGCCACTGTAAATACAACTTCCATCATTGTTTTCTTTGATTGGTCATTTCCGCGTTCCATCATTTTTTTTTGATCGCTCTTTTTATGTCTTTTCCCTTTTTGATTGGGATTGATTTTATCTGATCCTTCCGGACGGACCGTTAAGCATTGAATCGGGACTGCCAATGCGTTTTTTCGGACATCCGTAATGATGTTCGCCGTAGCACTCATCCCGGGGCGAATCTTATCCGGGACATTCAACATACGCACCTTTACTTTAAAATTTGTTACTTGCTCCTGACTACCCATATTTTGAGATTCCGCAACATGAGCAATTTCGCTTACAATTCCGGTAAATACCGTATCTTGAAATGCGTCAATTTCTATTTCGGCTGTGTCATTAATGGAGACGGACACAACATCATTCTCGTTCACGTCCACTTCAACTTCCATGCGAGAAAGATCCGCCACGGTCATCAGCAATTCTGCCTGAAATGTCGAGCCGAGAGCCATTTCTCCTTTTTCTTTGTACACTTTGGTCACAATTCCGTTCTGCGGTGCAGATAATTTAGTCTTGGACAAACGATCATTTGCAGACTCTAGCGATGCCTGATATTGCTCCAATAAACTCTCAGCGGATTCATACGCAGCAACATCCGTTTCCAATTCTTGTTTAGAGACCAATATTTTCTTGTAAAGTGCTTCGGTCCTTTCCTTGCGGGCTTTTCTTTTCCGAAGGTCGGCTTTTGCCGATTTTACCATGGATTGAGAACGCTCAACATCAGAACGGAGCTGTTTGTCATCCAGCGAAATTAAGTGTTGCCCCATCTTGACGGAATCTCCCTCCAAAACTGTAATATCTGTAATCCATCCTGTCGTAACTGCACTGATTTTGATTTCAACTTCCGGTTGGATTTTTCCGCTTGCATTCACTTTGTGAACAAGTGTCTGCCGCGTTACTTTTTCCGTTTCAATCGAAACAATTTCTGTGTCGTCTTTCAATAAATTTGCAATAACCAAAGCTCCAACAATTAAGACTGCGATAATTATCAAAATCCACTTTTTTATATTTTTTTTCATGTTCGTTTTCTCTCAAATTAAATATCTAATCAAATTCCCGATCTAAAATACCCATGGTTGCTTTTAAGTACGCTTCGTCAATGCGCGCATTATACTGCGTAGTAATCATGTCCGAACGTGCCTTTGTTTCCGCGACTTGTGCATCCAACACTTCCAGGATAGTGGCAGCCCCTAATAAGTATCTTTCCTGTGCTAATTTTAAATCCTCTTCGGCAGAAGTCAGGATATCGTTGTATATCGAAATCGTCTCTTGAGCTACCATCAACGCATCCAATGTAGATTTTAACAACAACGTTTTTTCATTTTCCGTTGTTATATGATCTAATTGTTTTCGTGTTAAAATCAGCTTGGACTGCTGTTCACGTGTGGACAGATTCATCCCTGAGAATATTGGAATTGACAGTGAAACACTTCCTGTCATATTCCAGTCTTCGGTGTACCCCGAAACGAAGTTCGACGGGTCATCCACGGACGTCCCATAATTGAGATTCGCTGTTACAGCCGGAAGCCGTAAGGAACGTGTCAATTTCCAATCCAATTCTGATTTCCGAATCTGTGCTTGACTTCTTAATAATTCAGGGTTTTGCGTTTCCATTATTTTAAGTGCTTCTTCTAAGTCCGGGAGAAACGATAATGGCTTTTTTGATCGCTTGACGGTTACTTCGGTAGTTGTATTTAACAATCCCATGGCATTACGCAAATTTCGCAACGCTGAGGCAACCTGCGTTTTTTGCGTTAACACTTGTACCGTTGATTGACCTTTGTTTTTTTTTGCTTTTAATAAGTCTGTTTTACTGACCGCTCCCAAATCATACTTTTTTTCAACAATCTGCAAATTCTGGTTTGAAGCTTCAATGCCCTTTTCGTGCACCTCCAATAATTCCTGCGACTTCAATAATTGAAAATAGGCTTCTACAACGCTCAAGATAACTTGTATTCGAATTTGTCGCTCCAAGTGGATAGCAATTTCCACATCATTTCTCCCGCCGGAGATGGTATTCCACCATGCGCCGCCATCATAAATTGTTTGCGATATGTTCACCGAACTCCGCCAATCTGTAGAAAATGACGTTGCAGCAGCATTGGTTTCATTTACACTGCCGCTGAAATTAACAGACGGAAGAATCGCACTCCATGAGCCTTTTTGTCCTAATTTTGCATAGTCAACATCCAGAGAGGAAGATTTAATCGTCTCTTTATTCATTAGGGCGGCACGGACACATTCCTCCAAATCATAGTCCTGTGATAAAATTCCAATCAATGGAATAACAGTAAGAAATTGTAGTAAATGTTTTTTCATTTCAATCCTTAAATCTTGATGTGTCTTGATGATCTTCGTGGCTGTTATTAACTCAATAAACTTGCTACACCAACCCCAAAGGCTAGCAGCAAAAGCCAAAAACTAATCAACGTTATAAATATCGGTTTTGTTCCTTTTTGATAAACAATACTCATACCAATAGCGATGAGTACCAACCGCCATATCGCAAAGATGTCAATCCCTGCTAAAAACATATTGACAAACGACCCCTGTTCGCCGATTTCAAAAATGCCCAACCCGGTGTAAACCTCCATACTCCACTTACTGAGCATCAATGGGATTTTTACTATGAGTTCAGGAATATTGACCAAGTAAGAATATGCCGTGATCGTGAGCATAGCACCGTAAGTGCTTTTTCCTCCAAATATAAAATTTCCTACGAATAATACGATAAGACTCATAAACATAACACGTATCGGTGTTGACGTAGCAGAGCTTGCCCAGCCGACAACTTGCATCAGGGTGGATGGGTTTTCTATCCGATTGTAGATATCAGAAATCAGCTCATCTTTTTGATCCTCAGGGATGTGTGAACTTTCCTCAATACGTTGGATAGACTGTTCCCGCTGATAGTCCTTCAGCAAGTCCTGCAAAAGAAACATACTCATTAGACCTGCTACCGCTAAAATCACAAGCGGAGCTGTACTATCTTTCCGGTTCTTTCTCTTGACCAATGTTTGAAATACAATGGAAGGAGATATAAATATTTTAATGATTGTCATTGCTGTTTCCTGATTAGTGACTGCCTGCCCGTCCGCCTATCCGCCGAAGGTACGCAGGCATGGAAGCGAAGCGTAGGCTGGGTTACCGGTGATTAGTCCAGGTGAAAAGACCGTTATTGAGTTCAACCGTTCAATCTTTCCATCATTTGTGTTTTTATTTTTCAACTTAGTGTTTCAAAGAATAATTCAACAGGAGTTACGTTAAGTTAGACACATATTTTCTAATAAAGTTGTCAACTGTTTTTTGCAATAATATCATCTTTGACATTTAGCATAAATTGATGAGCTGCTTCATAGGTGTTGTCAATTTCTCCGTCAAGGATGGCATTCTCGATCTCTGTTTTAATTTTTCCCACTATTTTACCTTCAGTCAGACCACATACTTCCATAATCTCGTCTCCTCTCACCGGAGATTGAAACGCACGGAGTTTATCCTGTTCCCGCACACTCAGCATAAACGCCTCAACACGGTCAAAATTCCCAAGATACCGTTTTACCAAATGCGGATTTTTACTGGTGATGTCCGCTCTGCAGAGCATGAGCAAATCCTCAATATCGTCTTCCGCAGAGACCATCACTCTACGCACGGCTGAATCTGTAACCCCTTTTTTTGCCAAAGAAATCGGGCGGAGATGAAGCCGTATCATTTTCATCAGGTACTCTTTTAATTTATTCGACAATTTCATACGTTTGGCAATTTTTTCCATCATGCGTGCACCAATTTCATCATGTCCGTGAAAGGTGTATCCTTTGGTATAATCCAATCGACGGGTTCGAGGTTTGGCAATATCGTGCACCAATGCTGCAAATCGCAATTCCATTTTATCGGACATTTTCGCTACATTATCCACAACCTGAAGTGTGTGATGAAACACATCTTTATGATGCCAGTCTTTTGCCTGCTCCAATCCGTACATTTGATCTATTTCAGGAAAGACATGTTTCATGAGTCCGGCATCTTGTAGCAAAGAAAGCCCAATCGACGGTGTTTTTGTCTTTAATATTTTCGTTAATTCAGCTGTAACTCTTTCTTTGGATACAATCCCAATACGATGAGCCTGTCGCTTCATGGACATAAAACTATATTCATCAATTTTTAGATTCAGCTTTGCAATGAAATATGCAGCCCTTATCATTCGGATTGGATCTTCGGAGAATGTTTCATCCGGACTCAGCGGCGTAACGAGTTGCTTTTTTTTAAGATCACTGATTCCATGAAACGGGTCGTGCAAATCACCATAAAATTCCGGACAGATATCTACCGCCATCGCATTAATGGTAAAATCCCGCCGGAGCAAATCTCCTTTTAAATCTGTATACTGAATTTGCGTCGGTTTTCTGGAGTCTGCATTATACTCTTCTGTACGGGCAGATGCAACTTCTACAATAATTGGTTTGTTCGGAATCATTGCAGTGCCAAACTGTTTATACGGAACAATATTTTTCACGCCGAGTTTGACTGCCAGTAATTTCGCAAATTCAATTCCATCTCCAACCACCATTAAATCCGCTTCGACAATCGGTGTTTGCAGTAACAAGTCTCTTACAACTCCGCCCACAACATATATTTCTAAATTTTGTTCTTGCCCGAGTTCCCCTGCAACGCTCAGAACGTGATGCAGGTCAGGATAGGATATAAGTAAATCTTTTACGTTTGTCATAGACCGAAAGTTACAGATTTTCTATGATAAAAGGCTTTTAAAAACCATGACCATTTTTTCGATAGATTCAGGAAATATTGACAACTTCCAACATCTGCTGATAGTCCTTCATGAACCTACGACGGATTCCCTGATGCCCCGGTTTTCGCAAATGAGGGTCATCTTCCACCAAGTTGAAGGCACATTGACGTGCGTACCGTATCAAGGGACCATCCGTAACCATATCGGCAATTTTATACTTTAGGAATCCGCTTTGCCTGATTCCAAAAAACTCACCCGGTCCGCGGATTTTCAAATCTTCGTCGGAAATCAGAAATCCGTCATTGGTCTCTTCCATAATTTTCAGTCGCCGCTTACTGTTTTTTGTAAAATTTCTTTGAACAAGAATACAGTAACTTTTCTCCGTTCCACGACCGACCCTACCTCTGAGCTGATGAAGTTGAGTCAATCCAAACCGATCCGCGTGCTCGATAAGCATGACGGTTGCATTCGGAACATCAATCCCCACTTCAATCACCGTCGTAGAAACCAGAATTTGAATTTCATTTCTTAAGAATGCGTCCATTATTGCATCTTTTTCTTCTTTTTTCATCCTGCCATGAATCAGTCCGACATTCAATCCATTAAATACAGATTTATTCAGATGTTCATAGGCTTCGGTTGCCGCTGCTAAATCAGACTTTTCTGTTTCTTCAACTAACGGATAAACAATCATGCATTGGCGTTTATTTTTCACTTCATCACGCATAAATGCATATACGTTGGATAGCCGCTCAGGATTCACCTTTTTTGTAATAATCGGTTTTCGATTTTTCGGAAGCTCATCAATAATCGAACTATCCATATCGCCGTGATACGTAATCGCTAACGTTCGTGGTATTGGCGTTGCCGTCATCGCAAGAAAATGTGGATTCAGTCCCTTTTCAACCAATACACCACGTTGCATAACACCAAACCTATGCTGCTCATCCACAATGACTAATCCCAAATTATGAAATTTCACATCTTTTTGAATCAGAGCATGTGTTCCAATCACCAAATTGATTTTGCCATTCTCTAAGGATTCAAGAATTCCCCGGCGTTCTTTTACGGGTGTATTTCCAACGAGTATAGCACACGTAATGTGCACAGATTCCGCTGTTATTTTTATCGATTCATAATGCTGGTGCGCAAGGATCTCTGTCGGAGCCATGATAGCAACCTGAGCTTTATTTCCAATCGCTATGGCAGACATGAGCAGTGCCACAACTGTTTTACCCGATCCAACATCGCCCTGGAGCAAGCGGTTCATCGGGGAGGGCGAAGCCATATCTCTGCGAATTTCCTTTAATACCCGTTTTTGTGCATCCGTTAATTCAAACGGAAGTTCATCATAAATCCGCTTGATATACGGACCACTCTCCGTCAGTGGTGTTGCTCCGGTGCTTTTCACCGACTCCTTTCGAAGAGCCATTAGAAGCTGAAGAAAAAAATGCTCATCAAATTTCAACCTATGTGTTGCCTGTTTTAACTCCTCCGAATTTTCAGCAAAATGAATTGAGGTTAATGCAGTTGAAAGCGGACATAGATTATATTGTTTTTTCACATCATCCGGAAAAATATCCGGAATGGCAGGGACTTGCGTCAGCACTTCACGTACCATTCGCCTGAACCGTAGCTGCTCCAATCCCACTTTTTTAAACGTTTGTGTCAGCGGGTATAACGGCACAACCGACCCTGTATTTAATGGATCGTCTTTATCATTTAGCTTGTCATATTCCGGATGGACTATTTGAAATCCATTGAAAAATTCTACTTTTCCATAGACGGCAATCCTGTCCCCGACTTTCAGCGAACGTTTTACGTACGTTACACCGTTAAACCACGTAAGATTGAGCAGCCCTGTCCCATCGCTAAGAACGGCTTGAAATATTTTACGCTTTCGAGTTTTCTTCTCACCGCACACTTTGATAGTTCCGATAACAGATGCCTGAATATCTTTCACTAACGATCGAATAGGCGTGACGGTTGTTCGGTCTAAATGTCTTCGCGGAAAATAATACAGTAAATCTTCTACAGTTTCTAGCCCGGCTTCTTCCAGTGTTTTGGCCCGAGCAGGACCTACTCCTTTTAGATATTGGAGTGAAGTGGAAAGATTAATTGTCATGGAATAGAGTGATCGAGTTTAATAAGTTTTTGAGTTAGTGAGTTTTTATGTACTATTTACCCTGGATTATTCGCCCCCGCGTTTTTTGCGGGGCATCCCGTGTTTTGTACGGGGTTTTGTTACGGGGAATCATTTAGGATATATTTTTATTCACTTTTGTGTAGCCCTGTTTCTTTTATAAATGACTCTTCAAATTTTAGAAATTGTTCTTCTTTATGATTATAAAAGGGTAATCCTACCAATTTGAACAAATCACAGTCATAAAGGGTGGAAGGGTTGATATTAGAATCTTTCATAACTTCTTCTAAAAATTCTTCTTTCCATTTGTCTTCTTTAATTAAATGACCGCCTTTTGGCTCGACAAAAATTTGATAATTTAATCTTTCATCCGTTTCTTTTTCTCGCATAAAAAGGACAAAATCCGGTTCAAGTGCTTGACCATCAGAAAACCTAAAAATCTTAAATAATCCTTCATTCCGTAAAAGATAAACATTGTCATATTTACCCTTTAAATCATCCATCATATTGTTGATGTACTTGACAAAGTATTTTTCTTCTGATGTACCAAAATTGTCTTCATAAACATACCAGCCTTTTTGATGAATAGATAAACGAAAATCATCATCCGGGTTTGTTTTCATGGAAACACCGTATTGCTGACTTCCGCTATCACTAACAACAATCTGCAATACTTTATCTTCCACAACAGAATAAACAGGATTCCCTTCAAATTTTGTCGTGCCTTCATAACGGTGGTTTCGTTTTAAAATATCATTTTTAATAACGGAGAAAACGTTTAAAGCAACGGATAGTTGATCTTTCGCTGATAGATTGGACAGTTTTTCTTCAGGGCCATTCAAATCAATCCGAATATCTTTTGAATAATCCGATGAAGTAAGAAACTCATCAATAGATTTGAGATTTGGGAAATACTGTTTAAGATGATCGAATCTGAAAAATGGAATTCTGTCTATTGCTTTTCGGTTTATTTTTTTGCCAAAATCCCCCAATTTTCTGACTTTCAATTCCTTCTCGTTTTGCGGTAATTCTTCATCGTTGAAAATAGCGGTTTCGCCACCGATTCCACTATGAAAATCATAAGAATATATTTTCTTCTCCAATTCTTCTAAATCACGGAAACCTTCAATTCCAGCACGATCAAATGCAATACGCTTGTTAGTAAAAATATAATCTTCCTTCCAAAACTTGGTTTTCTTTATATCCGGTTTCACATTCAGATTTAACACAACCTGATTTCCGGTTTCTTCCATAATTCCGCTTTTCACCAATTCAGATTTCAGACCGCGAATGTAATTGGAATTATTGACAGAATGGTAATACAGTTCTTCCAGACAACGCATTTCATTTTTTAAATCTTCATCAAATTTTCGTTTAAATTTTTCTTGTGAATCATCTAATTGGAAAGGGGAATATCTTGCACCACGACCGATTAACTGTTTTTCCTGATTCGTTGTACTTTTTGTGCCGTTGGATTCATCGATGCGAACAATGTCAAATAAGTTGAGAACGTCCCACCCTTCACAGAGCATTTTGACTGTAAAAATAAGCCGAAGTTCATTATCATAATCTTCCAATGAATTCAGTTTGAGTTGATCATCATCGGAATAGGTGCTTTCAGAATTAACACCCCTACATTTTTCCTTGCGAAAATCTTCTTTCAGCTCACGAACAAGATTTGAATTTGTAATACCCTTTTCCCGAAAATATTTGAATGCTGTTTTAAGTAAGGTTGTGGTCGCATTCTTTTCAATTTCTGCAATATGGAATGCACTTAAATTATCAAGAAGATCATAAAAATCCTTTTCAACCTGTTCAGATTCTTTGATTAATCTGGATTTCACTAGCACAACCGGTTTTAGGTGCATCCCTTTATTTACGGCAACTTTCCGTCGGTACTGGCTCAAAATTAAAGCGTGTAAAATTCGATTCAGCGGTTCCACATCGGACTGAAGTACTTTTATTTCTTTGGAATATCTATCTAAACGAAATTCCTTCAATGAATATTGCACTAGCAATTTGTCTTCATATTTCGCCTTGATTCGATCATTCTCTAAATTGATAGTGGCTGTGTATTCTAATAATATATTTTCAGAATTGGACTCAAATACTCTTTGAACTGTTCGTTCCCAACTGCTTTCCAAATCTTGTTCGGTCGTCCCGGGATTTGCCTGTGTCATTGTGTTAATATGATGGGCTTCATCAGATAGTAATACCAGTTTCGTATTTGCTAATTCTTCAAAGGTGATAGTGTTTTCACTGGGGTTTCTCAAACGGGTGTGCAAACCCTGAATGGTCGTGAATAGGATATTGATGTCATCTGGATTCGCGCCTTCAAAATTATCCACTTCTGTAATCTGAATTTCACTATGGTTGAAAATGATTTTCTCATTGAAAAGGTATTTAGATTTGTCCTTCGCCAGAAAATTCACTTTAGTTTTTTCGATGATGTTTGTGGAGTTCACAAAGAAAATAAAATTTCGATAACCTTTTTCATAAAGATAGAGAATGTTAGTCGCCATTAAAATGGTTTTGCCACTGCCGGTTGCCATGTGGAATAAAAGATGTGCAGGATTTTTCTTTTGCGGGAACCCATTAAAATAATATTCAAAACGGGAAACAGCTTTTTCTTGGTATGGTCTTAATTCAATATGGGAATTGAGATTGCCGGTAACGAATTCTTTTTGCTCATAAACAATAAGCCCATCTTCGGAATAAATATTAAATCTGTCTAAAAGAGATGCCATTTTATTTCAGTTTTTTTATTGCTTTATGCTTAAGTAAAGAGTTCATTTGTGTAATTGCAATCTGGTTTAATTGTGTTAATCGTGCAGATTGTTCTGATCCTTTTTGAATTAATACCGCATTAATGCTCTCTAAATTTGACAATACCACTAATTGTTCCAGACTTGCCATATCTCTCATATTGCCCTTTTTATTTGGATTTTGTTTACGCCATTGGATTGCTGTAATACCAAATAATGCCATATTCAGAATATCGGCTTCGGATGCATAAATAATGTTTGTTTGTTTTTTTGTAAGGACCGCAGGTATTAGATTTTCTTTTATTGCATCTGTATGGATGACATAATTCACTTTTGACAAAGTCCGTTGAAAATTCCAATCCAGTTTAAGACGGTCATTTTCTTCTTCTTTTAATCGTTGAAATTCTTTGACAAGAAGGAGTTGAAATTTCGGACTAATCCACATACCAAACTGAAAAGCAATATCTTTGTGTGCATAGGTTCCGCCATATCTGCCAGCCTTTGCTTTTATTCCAATAGCATTGGTTGATTTAATCCATTGCTTCACAGATAAAACAAAATTATTACTTCCTGAAGTATTTTTAATTGTACCGAATTCGGTATAATTAAAATCAGAGTTATATAATGCTTCCCACTCGCCGAGATACTCAATGGTGCTTTTAAGACTTAACCATTTAATAATCACAACTTCTTGTAGTTGACTTCTTGCCATATCGGTAAGAGAAATATAATCTCCCTTTGTAACGGCAATATTTTTCCCTAAAACGGTTATTTGAGTTTTCATTGTTCTACCATTCTTTGAAGATCAACGACGGAATGGTAAAGATTAAATCCGTCAATAAGGAAGGAAATACGATTCATAAAAAAAACCCCCAGATCGTAACCCGGGGGGGTTCCGTGGATAAACCAACGGTGTTGAATACGTCCAAATTTAACCCATTTCCGGTATTTATATCAAATTTTATTTTCCGATAAAGGATTTTGTTATTTTTCATCAATCCAACCCGTAGAATTTTTTATTCATTGCTTTATCTTCATTATAAATATTAAACCTGTCTAAAAGAGACGCCATTTTATTTGCTACTCTTTATCATCTTTATCCAATCCGGGAATGTCTTTTAAATTTCTTTTATCTTCAGAAGTCAACCTACGTTGTAACTTTTTAACATCTTCTTCCGGCGGTAAATCTTCAGGGATTATACCCCGTTCTTTTAAGAGTTTGCGTACACCTTTACTGTTTTTGATATGCTCTTTAGAAATGGTTCGTACAGTTTTCAAGGCTTCCTTTTTCTTCACATTGAATACGGTAATTTCATTGGCAAAATCTTTGGCTTTAATGGTGATGGTAGGCAGAAAATCCGCAAGGGGTCTGCTCTTGGGCACTTTCAATTTATTCTTCATTTCCTGTGTAGAAAAGCCACCAAATAATGCTTTATCACCTTTACTGCGAATAATTGCAAACCCCAAATCATCTATACCGCGTTCATAGATTACGGCTGAAAGATCCTTTTCAGACAGGGTAAGTTTTTCCCGTGCTTTTAGCCTTTCCCATTCATTGATTCTTTTTTCAATGAGTTCTAATTTTCGCGTTTGAACCGCAAAATAATTCTGGGCAAAGGCAATTTCTTCTTTTTGCGGGTCACCGTTCTGGGCAATGAGATAACAAGCAAAACGGGTCAAAATTAAATCCTTTATTTCCCGTTCTGTCCCTGAACCAATTTTAACCATTTTCCCGATGTCGGCAAAATGGTCATCAACCAGATGTTCCGATGTTTCGCAGGCAATTTTGGCTTTGTGGATTACCTTCAGAAAATTATCCCATTTTGAATAACCTAATAACTGCTGTAAATCCCGGGCAAACCAGAATTCCACACCCTGATTGGTAAAATTCACATAGGATTCAAATTCGTTGGTAAGTGTTTTTATAATCTCTTTTTTCATCTATCCAACCCGTAGAATTTTTTATTCATTGCTTTGTCTTCATCGGAAATATCGTAAGTGG
>JACNKV010000034.1 GCA_014381855.1 Fidelibacterota bacterium
GAATGACAAAAAGACTGTGTCAGTTAATCTCTCCGAGTCCTAAATAAAAATTCACGCAGGGACACGCGGCTTTCGGCAAAATCTTTTTGCCGCCGCAGAGATGGAAGTCCGTGGGTGTTTATTTCATTGACATAGTCCTCAAGTAAAGATCGCTCATTTTTAATGTGGAGTGTTTCGCTGCGTTCATCCAACCCACTCATCGCTAAATCACAGACTTGATCTAATCCCTGTTTAAATGATATGTTGCCAATGGCATTTATATTTAGGTCCAGGCGGCTTGCAAGCTTGTGGAGTTTTTTTCGATCTTCAACCGTCCATTTTTTCAGCAGAGCCATAACCTGTGTACGTGTTTTCTTTGCGGTTAACAGTCCAAGCCAAAACGCTGCCGGTGCCATTTCAAATCCCACGGGAGGGCGATCAGCTCCGCGAATTTCTATCACAGTCTTAAACCTGACGTGAGTAAAGACCTGGTGAAGTGCCAGTAAAACATCTTGGTGTGTGAGGATGCCACTTTTCTTTTTTTCTTGCAACCACTTTCCGAGTGTTCCTTCATAATTTATCGTTTTCCCGGAGCCGTCTTTCACAAAAATTGTCGGTACATTTTGGAGGTATACACTGAATTTATTCAAGAGGCCTTCGGGTTTTGAAATCTCATGATCAAGGAGATTCCCACAGCGACTTTTGTCAGTGTCGCTCCAGACATCAGCTCTGGTGTTTTTTAATCCGACGGGCTGCGAATTCATAAACGGACTATTAGCAAATAGCACCGCGCAAAACGGCTGAAGACAATCGGAAATATACGCCATTTCTTCTGCGTCTGCTTCCGATGAAATATCTAAATTCACCTGAACGCTGGTCGTGTTTTTCATCATCCATGCGCCGTGCTTTCCGGTGGAAAGAAACCGATTATGCATCACGTGGTACTTTTTCATATCGATCAATTCGATCTCCTCCGGGGAGCAAAGCGGTTCTATGGCTAAATCCGACTGGGAAAGTCCATGCTCATCACAGACAGCTTTCACCCACCGAAGATGTGTTTGAAAATGATGGTTTAACTCGTGAAGTGTTTTTACCGGTGGTGAAGCCCATTCCAATTGTCCGCCGGGCTCCAGTGAATACCCTGATGATACGTTGTTGTGTTTTGATCGACGTTTCATTTCCTCCAACAAATCTACCGCACTGAATTCATTACATGGGTTCGTTGGAATTCTAACTCCGGTATTATTATAAAAAAAACACTCAACCTCTATGCCGATGCGGCGATTTTCTTCAGAGTGTAAATTGGAAAGAATGACAGATTTTATGATTTCAGTCAGATTCATAGGGGGCGATATTACAAAAAAGGGGAGTGGCAAACTCCCCCTTTTTTTCTATTCTTTAGATGATATCAAAAATAGAAGTTTAAGCTGAAGGCGGTATAGGTTCCGAGAAGGGAGGCGTTCACCTCATTTTTCCATTTTTCTTTCCAGTATTCATCGTCGGTTTCCCCGTCGGTTTTTATATCGAACATTATCGATCGAAAGCCATATTCCCCGCCAATTGTCATTG
Organism: Fidelibacterota bacterium; assembly: GCA_014381855.1. Lineage (GTDB taxonomy): Bacteria > Fidelibacterota > Marinisomatia > Marinisomatales > JACNKV01 > JACNKV01. The sequence continues at coordinate 1,549 of JACNKV010000034.1, forward strand.
ATTCTCCCAGTGAATATTCCACGCCGAATCCAAACATGATTCCAAAAATGTGAATGTCCACTTCATCTTGAAGATCAAACTCATCATCCCATTGATCCTGCCAATCAATATTTCCATCAGGATAATAGTGTATTTCTCGTCCATTATCTGTGCCTGTTACGGACGGAACTATCACCATAAAATCTCCAAGGAGATAGGTCTTGACGATATCATCATTAAAGAAAATCTTTAATCCGGCGTGAGGAATGAACAAATTAGAACTTAACTCAAGCTCGCTTTTTTTCTCGAAACTTCTGAATGTGATTTCAGTTTCTTGCTCCCAGTCCCAGTAGGTGTCCCATTCCTCTCGAAAATTGTCGTCTTTTAGATCAAAATGAAACATGTCAAATCCAATATATGGGTTCAATATCCCAATTTTTGTACCAATGGTTGTTCCGTTGATTGGGTGAATATTTTTAAACGTAATTGACGTGCCGCTCTCTGCATATATTATTCCGCCAACCAAAAGCAGACCTTGTAGGATTATCATGGTTTTTTTCATGACGCCCTCCTTTTTTAAATGATTGAAAGATACACCGGCCTTTAGGGTGTTATTAATTTAAATAAACATTCTTCAACCTACAAGCGCCACTGTGTTTTGTATCACAAACAACATCCTTACTTGCAATTATACAACAATCAACGTTAGTTTGATGTCCTCAATTACCGAAAGACAATCATGAAAGACTTATTAAACACCCCATGGCGGAAAATATCCACCGCTGTTTACGGACCGCCGAATGAAGGAAAGATTTATGGAACGGCTGATATTGATGTAACAAGTGCTGTAAGCTTCATCAAAAACCATCGAAACGCAGGTCGTTATTTAACCATCACCCATCTTGCGGCTGCGGCATTGGGGCGTGCACTTGGGGTGGATATCCCTGAGGTTAATGTGTATTTACGGAGAGGAAAGTTAATTCAGAGAAACGATGTTATCGTTACGGTTGCGGTAAATATGGGCGATGGTGGAGAAATGGGAAGTGTCCGAATTCGCGGGGCTCATAAAAAAACTGTGTTTGAGATTGCAGAAGAAATCATCGGTAAGGCTAAAACCAGCCGGGGCGGGACTGAAAACCGAGCCATGAAAAAGAAACACTCACTTTCTAAAATTCCCTGGCCGTTCAGACGCGGGGTGTTTCGTTTGCTGAAGTGGATTACCAATGAACTGGGGTTTGAATTAAAACCTCTGGGATTAACCCATGAGGCATTTGGGTCTGTACTTCTTTCCAATATTGGTTCCCATGGATTAACAACCGGTTTCGCTGCATTGTTTCCTGCATCTCGGCTTCCGGCTGTAATCACAATGGGAGAGATTGAAGACAGGCCGGTTGTTCGCGATGGTGAGATTGTCATTCGAAAAATGGTTACCTTCGGCGGTGTTTTCGATCACAGGATTATGGACGGTTTTCATGGTGGGAAACTGGCGTCTTCCGCGAAGAAATATCTTGAAAACCCGGAACTGTTGGCGAAAACAAT
>JACNKV010000125.1 GCA_014381855.1 Fidelibacterota bacterium
CCGTGAACATTTCGTTTTTTTAACCACGCAATTGCAGGTTTGGTATTTACCGTCCATACATTTACTGCTAACTCTTTTTTCTTTGCAAAATCCATAAATGCCTCATCGACAAATTCTGCCGTTGGGTGTAGACAATCCGGATGTGCCCAGTACATACACCACTTTAGATGAATGTTTTCTTGATCTATTATAAATCCGGTGGGGATGTTTTTATCTATCCATTTGACAACACGAATGACCATAGGATTAAAACTCGACACAATAACATTTTGTTTTATTTTTCCTGACGTAATCATTTTCCCAACCGACATTGCCGTTTGAATATCTAGGATACTTTTCGATTTTATTTCAATGTTTAAACGAATATTTTCAGGGAGTTCATTTGTGATTTCTTCTAACAAATAAAGTCTGTCTGTCTTATTTGGGTGGCTGCGATATCCCGTTCTTACAATCTCAAGGTTTTCCCATTCCACTTCATTAAAAAAACCCTTTCCGTCTGTTTCTCTCTCTAGGTCTACATTATGAGAGCACACAACTTTTCCATCTTTTGTGCTGACAACATCCATTTCAATTGCTCTAAGCCCTGCGTCAATCGCTGCTTTATAGGAAGAAAGTGTGTTTTCTGGAGCCCTGTGAAGTGCACCGCGATGTCCAAAAAACATTGGGGTACTTAAATAAAATTCCTTCGGAAACACCGGTCTCCACGAGAACCAAATCCATACCAAAAGGATGAAAAACGCAGCAAAAAACGTAAAGAAGAAATCCATAAGTTTTATTTTGGAAGAATTGTCAAGCGCTGAAATTGATCACTCGTCCGAATAAAGGTCTCGTCAAACCATGTCGTTCGATATTCTCCTTGATTATACATCTCTGCCTGATCGTCATAGTGGGGGGAATGATGAAGCCCGGATTGTCCGGTAGGGAGAATAAATTGTGATTCATTTAAATTATTAAAATCAACAATTCTCCGCATGGATGCTCCGGCGGTTTGTTTGTAGGGGGTGCGATAACTGTATCCGCCGGCACGAACTGTTCGCGAGGAACCACCTGATTCAAACGGACCAACGTTTAATCCGAATATCCAATCCAGTATTTTGACTTTTCCCATTGCGTGTGGATGCGTTAATGTGTGCAGTTTTCCCCATGCCCAAGAAGATGGATTGCTACCCAGTTTTTCTTCGATTTCTTCAACGGCATCATTCAACGCGCGGAGGATAATTTCATCTCTGGTTTCAATAATCTCTTTTGTTGAAATATCATCAAACCATGTGGATGTGTTTTCCACCAGCATTTTCCTTAGGCTTCGCATATTTAAATATCGAACACCAATAAATGCGTCTAAAAAAGAATCACCAAGCAGAGATAATTCATCTTCGAAAATGTTTCGGATGAGTTGAAGTGTGAATGCATGAAAAATCAAGGCTTCAGCTGAGGTTGCTTCTTCGTTTCCATCCCATGAAGAAAGCATGGTAAAAACCTGTTTAAGGTTGCCCGCCTCCTGTCCGGTTTCCAAGGATAACACGTAAGGTAATAATGTTTTGTTAAAAGGAGAGATCAAATCAAGCTGTACAGATTTCATATCTTCGACGGTGGCATTATTCATTCCGTCAAGGCGTTCGTGGATTCTCTGAATCCGGCTGGGGTCTGCCCACAAATTTGAGATATAATATGGAAATTCGTCACCAATTGTTTTGTTGTTTGCTGTAGCAATAAGTCCTGATTCCGGATTCAACAGATAGGGCATTTCATCAAACGGTGCCCACCCTTGCCAATCGTAATCAGGGTCATGCCCCGGTCTTGGAATGAGAGAACCGCCGTCTTTCCGAATTGGGATGTGTACGGCAGGTCTCCAGCCAATATTCCCAGCAGTATCTGCATACACCATGTTTTGCCCCGGTACACAAAATTTTTCCAGTGCATTAGAAAAATCTTCCCAATTTTTAATTAAATTTAAATCAACAATCGCTTCAATATCTCTAGAAACTTTATGCCCTGTCCAGCTCATGGACATTGCTTTTTCTCCATCTCTAAGCAGGGGATGAATATCGCTGATCACGGGTCCGTGGACGGTTTTGCGAATAACCACTGTCGTGTCTCTTCCGTTTTTTAATGGAATGGTTTCGCGAATGATTTCCATCTCTTTCCATGTGTTTCCGTGTAAATATCGGTTGGGGTTTTTTGGGTCGATTGTTTCAACAAAAAAATCAATGTCATCTGCCATCACATTCGTAAATCCCCACGCACAACTCTCATTCTGGCCAATAACCGGCAGAGGAATACCCGCAAGATAAATACCACTCACATTAAATCGTCCGCCTTTGATGTGCATTTCGTACCATTTTGCCGGTTGCGTAAATTCAAGGTGTGGGTCATTGGCAAGGATAGGTTTGCCCGAAGCGGTTCTTGCCCCTGATAAAACCCAGTTGTTTGATCCAAAGTCCGGGCTACTGTTTCCCATTAATTCTCTGATGGTCTGCTCATGATCCCAAATTGCGGTAAACGCCTCCCTATAAAACCCACCGGCGCCAACCTCCGCAATTGTCGGAATGTACCCCGGATTGTCCGGGAGGATTTCCCGAAGTTTCTCTTCACCAAAATATTCTAAAATTGCTCCATATACAATTTCCGGTTTCCACGACGACTCCAGTTCGTGTGCCATGAGCCGTTCATATCCGGAAACATCTTCCGGTGTCCACTTTATCGGTTGAATACCAAGAATTTTAAATTCCACAGGAAGGTCCGCTCCCAACTCATCAATACGCGTATTAATACCATCGCAAAAAGATTCCAAAATTTGTCTATTTTCGGGTAACATAACTGATGTTAATTTTTTTGCCATTTCAGGGATTCGCCATGTGCGCAGATAAATATCGCTTTTCAATAAATCGTCTCCATATAATAAGGCTAATTCACCTCTAATTGCAGCCGCAACCGATGTCATTTGGAATAAACGTTCTCGAGCTGCGATATATCCGGCGACAAAAAACAAGTCTTTTTCATTATCCGCAAAAACGTGGGGCGTACCGTATGAATCAGTATATACTTCAACAGTATCTCTCACTCCCGGAAGCGTTATGCTTCCATCATACATCGGAAGGGGATGGTGGAAATACATTTTAACTGCAAACATTAGCGCAACAATTACAAACAGGGTGATAGAAATAATCGTTTTCTTTTTTGTCATAACCTTCTCCATTTTTTAAAAAATTATTTTGTAAAACTGTTTCGAAGTTTCTTGTAACTTTGCCTTTAATTTTCACATCATACAGCTAAGACACAAATACACCGTACAGCATGAAGAATAAATTAGGAAGGTTTCCTACTCCAAAGCAACATGGCGCTTGGGCGATGTTTTTAATCCCTGCGCTCACAGCGATGGTCATATTAAACAACGTAAACCTATTGCCAATTGCGATGTTGACGGGATTTGTCTTGATTTTTTTATCCTATCAACCTGCTTCTGACTTTCTTAGGCGTTATAAAAACAAAGCTGTGGTGAATGCTTCCTCGTTGTGGTGGGTTTTTGTGCTTGGCGGTGGCGGAGCTGCGATAATCGTGTTCTTAGTCGGATGGACATCTCAATGGGGAATCCTCCTCTTTGGGGGTGTCATCATCCTTGCGCTGAATACACACCTGTGGTTAACAAAAAACAAAGAGCACATGACTGTATTTGGAGAGTTATTTGGTGTTGCCGGGCTTACGGCATCCGCTCCGGTTATGTACATCTATCTCAACGGAAATTTAGATTTACAGGGTTGGGTACTTTGGGCAATTACTTTTTTGTACTTTGGCGGGAGTGTGTTTTACGTAAAGCAGATGCTTAGACCCTCCACGCAGCGTAAATTCGGTCTTTCACTTCCATTGAGGCTTCTCGCTTACAATGGGTTCGTGTTGGTTTCTTTAAGTCTTCTAACGTTGTTTGGGTGGGTCTCTGCGTGGGTGTTTCTTGCGTTCTTTCCCTATGTCGTAAAATCGTTGTTGACGGTAAATTCAAAAAGGGGGAAACCACGGTTAAAGCCAAGGCAAGTAGGGTTTTTGGAACTGGCTCACTCTTTTTATTTTTTTATAGTAGCAACGGCAGTTTTTATAATCGCCGGCTGAACCATATCTACCTTTATAGTAGAAAAGAATTTATTACATTTTAGCTTTAGTGTGTGTGATGAGCATCACGGTTTTACTGCATACTGATATTGAAAGATACCACGTTCGGGATTAACAGTAATTTTGTTAATGAATTGTACTCCGAACTCATTTTTCAGTCCGTCAAATAATTTAACACCGCTGCCAAAAACTAAAGGATGAACCGTCAGATACAGATGAGTAAGATATGGTGCAAATATGGCATTTGTTTTTCCGCCGCCGATTACAAAACACGTGTCAGCGGTAATCCCCGAAAGAATTTGTTCCGGGGTGTCGCCTTTATGAACAACAATCATTTCTCTATCGGCTAAATCAAAGGGTAGTGTTTCTCTCGTGTTTGCGCCCATAATTACTGTGTGCCCCATCGTCTGTTTTTTAAACAACGACAAATCTTCTGACCAATCAATGACCTCATGACTATGTCGTGCGATATATCCATCCAAAGTAACGGCGGCAATGAGAATAATGTTCATTAAAGCGGTTGATGGTTGATGGTTGATGGTTGATGGTTCACTCCGCCAGAAGATATTCGTCTCCTTAATCGTCGTCCAATGCCTTTGCAATAAGATGATCTAAATAGTCTCTGTGTGCCTGTGTCATTTTATCACGGGAAGATCGTTTTAATGTTTTCTCCCGGACTAAATTAATTTGTTCGAATACCGCGGTTTTAGACAAATAATCATAACCGGAATTCTCATCCAATGCGGTTAGTAGACGATTCACATACTCTGTCTGGAGGTTTCTTCTATAAGAATTTACAGGTTTTTTTGCATCTTTCTGAAAAACGGCAGATGTCAAATCGTCAAACATATTTAAGAGAGTATATTCATTTCCGTAACGCTCAGAGTCAGAAATGCGTTTCAAAACGGTTGGGTGCACTAGGTGGTGAAGAATTGATTTTTGCATAGACAAAATTCTGTCGTGGGTTTTTGGGTCTTCATTGGAGTAATCCCACCCACGTCGTTGCCTTTGTAAAAAAGCATACAAATCTTTTTGATCAACAAATGCGTCAGGTGCAAAAAGATATTTTTCCAACACAGACATCGCCCGCTTTTGGGTCTGTTTATCTACCGGCGTGTATGGGGTTCCGGCTTCCGGTTGCCCGATAAATGCTCTGTCTACATACACGCCTCCAATGTACCGCGAAATAACTTTTACATTGTTTTTATACTCTCTGTCTAATATCGAAAATGCTTCTTTCAGGGGCTGATAGGACGTTTCCTCTTGTGTATATTTTTCTTTTAATTGCGTGTAAAGATTTCGAATAATAGTCATTCTTTTTTCGGCGTAGCCAATCGGATCTGATGTCATATCATTCACCATTACACGTGGATCAATTCCTCTCCCGGACCAACTCATTGCATCCGCATCATGACCAAACAAAAGCTCCTGCTCTGTTGATCTGACAAGAATGTTTTTCAGCATCGCTTCTTCGGTTTCAAATCCCGCTTCTTTATATCCAAACTCAATCGCCCAATCATCATAGGTTCCGGGGCACGTGGAATAATACTCACCTTGTTTTTCCGGGTCAGGTGAGATGTTTACCGAAACATAATCCATTACAGAGCCTGTTAACCCAACTTTTTTTGTCAGCTCCTTGTTGTGAATGTTTTCAAGTGAATGGAGATGGCTGGACTTAAAATTATGCGCCAACCCAAACGTGTGCCCAAGTTCATGCAAGACCAACCGAATAATCGATTCTTCTATTAGTTCTTTTTTCATTGGCTCTCCATCAACCAACGTATTTGCGACGGTCATTCCAAACAAATTTCCCTGATGAATATATTCACCGGCGGAACAATAGTTGTTTATGTTCGCCTGCTGATACAATCCTTCATATTTTACTCTGTTCGTGAAATACACATATTCCAGCATAATATCTGCTCCAAGGATTTCACCTGTACGCGGATTAACAAAACTGGGTCCGTATCCGCCAAAGGGCGGGTTGGGAGAGGACGTCCAACGTAAAACATTATACCGGATATCTCCGGCATCCCATTCTGCATCGTCGGGCTGAATTTTTACTTGAATCGCATTTTTGAACCCGGCTTTCTCAAAGGATTTATTCCATCTTTCCACGCCTTTTTTTACAGCATCTCGAAACTCCATCGGTGTTGTGTTTTCAATCCACCATACGATGGGCTTCTCCGGTTCAGAAATCTCCGCTCGCGGATCTTTTTTCTGCAAATTCCATCTATGAATCATGTCCCGCCATGGCATATAATCTGACGATGTCATGTCCTGAACCCATGTTGTAAAATATCCCACTCGCGGGTCTTCAAAACGAGGTTGATAATTATTTTCCGGCATAGCAATTAGGCTGTGCTGAAGAACGAGTGTTACATAGCGTGCGTCGGTTACTCCCCAACTACCATCCCTGGTTGGTAATTTGTTTTCATAGACATATTCCACAATTATATCTGAGTTCATCGGATAATTATTGATACTGTGATATTTTGTTTTATCCGAACTTAAACTTCCAAGTGTAAATCTATCCTGTTTAGCATTTGGCCGTGGAGATGGTTTTATTTGTCGAAGATCTTCGGAGAGAAAAACATTATCTGCGTTAATCAAATATTTGGTGTTTGTTGTATCTGTGGCGACAATTTTTTCAGAAACCATAACTGCCGGACTTATATTCGCATCGGAGGCACGGCTTAGCGGGTTTTTCGGATCAAAATAAAAGGCTGTGTTTTGGGTGACAAATTCAATTCGATTGAAATATTTATTTATGGTAAATACTTTACTGGCGCGGTAAGACCCTCTGTTTAGCCCTACGTCCACAATTCCGTCTTTTGCGTGTAGAAAATGAATGTATTCACTCTTCATTTGATCTTTTCTAACCACCATGAACACCTCGCCAGAGGTCGTATCTTGATAAAATGTGAATAAACCGTCAAACATATCCATTTCTTTAGTTTTTTCTTCGAACGTCTTTTTTTCTGTTTCTTTACTTGAAGAAGTTGTGTCAGTTACAACGTTATTGGATTCAACTATCTTTTCTTCGGGCAGTTCTTCATCTGTTCTTGATTGGCTTAACAACGGTGTCACTAAAGAAATTGCCATTGTTAAAAATAAAAGTAGTGTTAAGTGTTGTTTTGGGTTTTTCATGCTGTTCTCACTTTGTGTTATTGTGTTGATTTTCCCTGTCAATATATTTTCTCGTCGGAAAGAACTGCCCTGTGACTTCCATATATCTACGATATTTATTTCCGAATTTATTAAGCATGTAGTTTTCCTCACGGATGACATTCCACGACCAAAAAATAGTGAGGGGTATGGCTGAAATAATCAACCCCCAGGAATACAGCCAAAGCGCAAGTGATCCTGTTGCAGAATAAATCAACGCGCTGTAAAACGGATGGCGGATAAACCGAAACGGTCCTTCAATGACCAGTCTGTTTCCCCAGCCATTTTTTAACAGGACAAAAATCCCGCCGCCTAATAAATACACCGCATCAAGCAATAAAACCACTAAACCGATCATCCGGAACGTTGTGCTCATGTTTATCGGTGGAATACCAAGTGCTTTTTCAGTAAAATAAAACACGAACCAAATAATGCCGGTTATCGCCATGCCTGTCGGACCAACGCCGAAAATTCGTTTGTATTGTGCTTTAATGGACATATTTTCTTAAAAAGACGGATATAAATTACATTGTTTTTATCATAGTCACGATTGCAAAAACAACTGCAGCCGAAAATAGCTCTGCTTTTGGTTGAGGACACTCTCTCCGAAGTAAATAACAGATATCATCATACCTGTGGCGAGTGGTTCCCACCTGTTTTTCCCAGAAAGAAAGTAGCTCCCTTGATGGAGCTGCTTTCTTTACATAACTACTTTTCTTCCTGCTCCGGCACCCAAGATGACCGCCGGACGAAGCTCTCGTAATTTGCCTGAACCTGTTTTTCGGCTTTCTGTAGTAGCTCCTCTGCTCGTTCCGGCATACTCTTGGTGAGCATCTTGAATCGGTTCTCGTGATACAAGAACTCTTTCAGTTCAGATTTTGGTTTTTTAGAATCCAGTTTCAGTGGGTTTTTTCCCTCAAGTACATTCGCCGGATTGTAGCGATACAATGTCCAGTATCCGCTGCTTACCGCAGCCTTTTGCTGTCTTAATCCGTCTTCCATTCCGTAACCGTGGGCAATACAATGACTGTATGCAATGATAACAGACGGTCCCGGATGGGCTTCGGCTTCAATAAATGCCCGAATGGTTTGGGTATCGTTGGAGCCCATTGCAACCGAAGCTACATAGACATTCCCGTAGCTCATGGCGATCGCGCCGAGGTCTTTTTTACCCATGTTTTTTCCGGAAGCAGCAAATTTAGCGATGGCACCGGTCGGCGTGGCTTTGGATGCCTGTCCGCCAGTGTTGGAATAGACTTCGGTATCCAAAATGAGAATATTGATATCTTCGCCGGAGGCAATCACATGATCCAATCCGCCAAAACCGATGTCGTATGCCCAGCCGTCACCACCCATAATCCAGACACTTTTCTTGGCAAGATTGTCCTGAACCGATTTTAATTGAACCGCTCTCGGATTATCTAATTTGTCTAAAATGATTTCCAGTTCTTCGAGGCGTTTCCGCTGTTCAAAAATTCCGGGTTCTGTGGATTGATCGGCACTCAAAATATCATCAACCAGCTCATTGTTGTCGATCACTGAACGTAATTCCTCCAATAATTCCGCGGCGTGTTCACGATGTTTGTTGATCGTCATCCTGAAGCCTAGACCAAATTCTGCATTATCCTCAAATAGAGAGTTATTCCATGTTGGTCCTCGCCCATCATTGTTTTTTGCCCAAGGAGTTGTCGGAAGATTTCCGCCGTAGATGGAGGAACATCCGGTGGCATTTGCAATCACCATTCTGTCTCCGAAAAGCTGCGAAGCTAATTTGACATACGGCGTCTCACCACATCCGGCACAGGCGCCCGAAAACTCAAACAACGGCTGGAGGATTTGACTTCCTCTGGGGGTTCCATGGTTAAGTCTCGCGCGATCTACTTCTGGTATTTTGAGGAAGAAATCCCAATTGGCAACTTCTTTTTCTTTGATTGGCAGCCAGTCCGCCATATTGATCGCTTTGTGGTCTCGGTTTGTTTTGTCTACCGCCGGACACACATCCACACAAAGTGTACAGCCGGTGCAATCCTCTCCGGCAACCTGGAGTGTGTACACTTCATTTTCACTCCAATCTTTTCCTCTGGCTTTTACATGCTTGAATGTCTCTGGAGCATCTGTCAACAACCCTTCGTCGTATATTTTTGGACGTATTACCGCATGTGGACAGGCTAAAACACATTTGTTACACTGGATACAAATATCCGGGTCCCAAACAGGAACTTCATCGGAGATATTTCGTTTTTCAAATTGCGTTGTGGCTGTTGGCCAGGTTCCGTCAATCGGCATGGCGCTAACCGGAAGAGAATCTCCTTCTCCAGCAATTATTTTTGCTGTTACGTTTTTGAAAAAGTCCGGCGCTTCATCACTGATTTTAAGCCCCTTAACTTCTGTTCCTGTTTCAATTTTCGGAACATCAATTTTTTCTAAGTTTTCAAGCGTCTTGTCAACGGCTTCGTAATTTTTTTGAACAACTTTTTCACCTTTTATCCCGTACGTTTTCTCAATGGCTTGCTTGATTTTTGCAATGGCCTCGTCTTGTGGAAGAATCCCCGAAATAGCAAAGAAGCAGGTTTGCATGATTGTATTGATTCGCGTTCCCATTCCGGTTTCTTTAGCAACTGCACGCGCATTAATATTATAAAATGTCAATTTTTTATCAATAATGTGTTTTTGCACATTGCGTGGAAGTTCATTCCAAACATCCGTTGAGGAATATGGGCTGTTCAACAAAAAGATTCCACCCGGGACGGCGTTATTTAACACATCTTGTGTTTTTAAAAGTTCAAATTTATGAACCGCAATAAAATTAGAATGCTGAATGAGATAGGTAGATTGAATTGGTTTCTTTCCGAATCGAAGATGGGAAACGGTTGTGCTTCCTGATTTTTTGGAATCATACACAAAATATCCCTGAGCATAATTGTCGGTTTCTTCTCCAATTATTTTGATCGAGTTTTTGTTCGCACCCACAGTACCATCTGATCCTAAACCGTAAAACATTCCCCTAAACACATCTTCCTCATTTAGAAAGTAGTTGTTCGTCATATCTAAACTTGTGTGCGTAACGTCATCGATGATTCCAACCGTAAAATGGTTTTTTGGTTTTTCTTGATCTAAATTATCAAAGACAGATTTCACCATGGATGGTGTGAACTCTTTCGATGATAAGCCATATCGCCCGCCATACACTTTCGGTGTTTTCTCAAACGGATAGTTCGCTGTTCCGGCAGCTTCCGAAAATGCCGTTACAATATCGCTATACAGCGGTTCACCGATTGCTCCCGGTTCTTTTGTTCTGTCTAACACGGCAAGTTTTTTTACGGTTGCCGGAAGTGCGTTAATGAAATGTTCCACAGAGAACGGACGATAAAGACGAACTTTGAGAAGACCAACCTTTTGTCCCTCTTTGACCATTGCGTTGACGGTTTCGTGGGTTGTTTCTGCGCCTGACCCCATAATGATAATTATATTTTCTGCATCTTCCGCACCGTAGTAGTCAAAAAGATGATAAGATCTTCCCGTTAGTTTTTCAAATTTGTCCATTGTTTTTTGCACCGTTCTTGGCACAGCATCATAATACGGATTAATCGTTTCTCGAGTTTGAAAATATGTATCCGGATTGTGAGCGGTTCCACGTAGAACGGGGTTATTCGGGTTCATTCCTCTTTTTCGGTGAGCAATGACTAAATTATTATCAATCATCGATTTAATATCCGAGTCATCAAGTTGTTCGATTTTTACGACTTCGTGAGATGTTCTGAATCCGTCAAAAAAGTGGAGGAGCGGAAGCCGAGACTCAAGAGCAACCGATTGAGAAATAAGAGCAAAGTCCTGAACCTCCTGAACGCTGCCCGATGCCAGTAATGACCACCCTGTTTGACGTACGGCCATCACATCGGAGTGGTCACCGAAAATGGACAAAGCATGTGTAGCAATTGTCCGGGCGGAAACATGAAATACGGTTGGGGTTAATTCAGCTGCTATTTTATACATGTTTGGGATCATAAGTAATAATCCCTGTGAAGCCGTGAATGTGGTGGTTAATGCACCGGTTTGAAGCGCACCGTGTACCGCGCCGGCAGCTCCACCTTCACTTTGCATTTCTACAACGGAGGGTGTTGTTCCCCAAATATTTTTCTTTTCAGCCGCTGACCACGCGTCGGCGTGTTCACCCATCGCTGATGATGGAGTAATGGGATAAATAGCAATAACTTCGTTCGTTTTGTGTGCGATATAAGCGGCGGCTTCATTGCCGTCGATCGTTACCATTTTTCTAGACATAATTTTCTTCTCTTTATGGTTTTATTATCAAAAAAGGTGTACTAGCCACAAAAGCTAGCGTTAAAATTACGGTTTTTTCAACGTTACCAACCAATATTATTGATAAAAGTTTTGTATATGTTTTACTCTGTATCGTTCTCTAAAAATATTCCGTTTAAACGTCAATCTCCTTCCAGTCGCTTTTATTTGTTTTCCAAACCATCGCTATGGCAAAAATTATTATGTACACAATGAATACAGTCCATGGTCCTAAAAAACCTGTGCCAAAAACTTTTACCGCAATATAACTTCCCTATTAAAACAAGAATGGTTCCACCAACCATTCTTGTTTCTGCTTAGCAACTCTACGGGGGTGTGTTTGTTATTTCCAAAAAGATTCGAATGTTGTTTTTGCCTTTTGAATCTCGGCTCTGGATTCTGTGGCTTTCTTAATTAAATCATCCGGAAGCTCTTTTGATAATGCAACATTATATGCTTCAATAATTAGCTCAAAATCACCGTCGTCCTTTTTTTCATAGGCTTTCGCCATCCAATAATGCGGTTCACCTTTTTCAGGGAGGTAGACAGCCGATTTTCCAAATTGCTCTATTGCGTCCCAAAGAGCAGCTGAGCTTCCTTTTTTATAAAGTAAGTGTCCTTTAGACATTGAAATCCCGTACAATGCCGGTTTGCTCCGCGCATCCAATTTGAGTGCGTTTTGATAAAAGTCTATCGCCTTTGTGTAAGATTGGTTATTGTAGGCGATCTCTCCAAGATGTACGTGCGCCAAGATCAGGGCAGAGATAAGTTTTGGATTGTCTTTTTCGGCAATTAACAGTGAGTCTTGTTGTGCAATAAGCACTTGTGGTTCTGTCTCTGCTCGTGTTTGAAACGATGGTTTTACTACAGCGCACCCAACAAAAATGATTATAGCTGTTAATAACATTATTTGGTATTTGTGTGTGTTTATCATGTTTGTTCTACGCTTTTCCTCTTTACTTGTTCGTGTTTTATTACCAAAGCCAAAGATAAGTTACCGCTCTGTTTTTTCTTCCTAGGTCCGAATCATTTGGGTGTCCGGAATCTGTTCGCATTTCAGCCGTATCTCGATGAAAGGCATCATAATCCTCCCCATAAATAACGGCTTGAAATCGACCCTCTTGGTCTTTGCACCAGGTTCTCACAGCGGTGCGCAAGGCTCCGGTTCCGTGACCATGAACAATCTTAATCATCCGAACATTTCCCTGATATGCTGCTTTGCTGACCTCTGTTTCTAAAATAGACATGGCGATGTCCGTCGAATATTTTCTATGACCGATATCAATGATTTTTATCATAAAACTTGAATCGTCAGTCTAGTTTAAATCCTGAAGATCTTGCAGTTTTTTCCAGCTCTTCGCGAAATGCCGGGTGCGCGATGCGAATCAATTGTTTTGCCCGTTCACCCATTCCCCGGTGATGCAACATCGCCACACCATATTCGGTAACAACATAATGCACGTCTCCCTCACTGGTGACAACTCCGCCACCTTGTTCCAAAAACGGGGTTATTCTTGAAACCAATTTACCCTTAACCTTTGCTGTTGACGGTAGAGCAATAATCGGTTTACCGCCTTTTGAACGTGCTGCGCCACGGATAAAATCTACCTGTCCGCCAATGCCGCTATAAAATTTTCTACCGATAGAATCTGCTGCCACTTGTCCCTTAAAATCGATGGACAGAGCCTGGTTGATTGCGATGACATTATCATTTCTTGAGATATTAAAAATGTCATTTGTGTAGCTACTCGGACGCATTTCAAGTATGGGGTTGTTGTGTGTCCAGTCATACAGGTCTTTTGATCCCATTACGATCCCGGTAACAACTTTTCCTACATTCAGCGTTTTTGTTGTGTTGGTAATTACACCCTTTTCAACTAATTCCATAATTCCGTCAGAAATCAATTCGGAGTGTACATTTAAGTTTTTATGATTTTCCAACAACGATAGTGTTGCATCGGGGATGGTTCCGATTCCCACCTGTAAACACGCTTCATCGGGGATCAACTCTGCAATGTGTTTGCCAATTTTCTTCTGCACATCATTTGGTTCAGATCGAGGTGCTTCAAACAACGGGTAGTCTACTTCAACAACTTTGTTAATTTCGTCTAAATGAATGAAGCTATATCCCTGTGTTCTCGGGACGTTAGGATTGATTTCTGCGATAACGGTTTTAGCGTTTTTGTACCCGGATCTTGTAATATCTACAGACAACCCTAGGCTGCAGTACCCGCGTGAATCCGGTGGGCTGATTTGTAAAAAAGCTACGTCTAGTTTTTCCTTATCAAAATAGTCGGAAACCTCTGACAAAAACACCGGCATATAATATGCTCGACCATCGTTCATTGCCCGACGAGTGTTTTTCCCAACAAAAAACGCGTGGTGTATAAATGATTTTTCCATACCCGGCAATGTGTAGGGGGCGGTTTCTTCCGTGGTACCCATTGTTAGAATATGGTATAGTCGGACATTTCTTAGTTCATGATGTCGCTTTACCATTGCTTGAATTAATTGCTTTGGTACAACCGCGCCGCCTTGAATAAAAACCCTGTCATTTGAATTTATTACAGAGACGGCTTCTGCTGCTGTCATTACCTTTGCTTTATCTAACATCAATATTTTTCCTTAAAATGATACAGAAAATTACAGAGGTCTAACTGTTTGATGAAAACTCTATGAATCTTTTTATCCAAAGTTTTGTTTAATTTTATCACTAATATTCCGTGATTACACATTAGAAAGAAGGAAATACATATGAAAAAGGTTATACTTGGAAAAACAAACGAGCTCGTTTCTCGAATTAGTTTGGGAACATGGTCCTACGGCGGAGCGAACACCACCGGGGAAATGGCCGTCGGGTGGGCAGGCCAAAAAGATGAGGATTCCCGGCTTGCTCTACAGCGTGCCTGGGAACTGGGCATCAATCACTGGGATACTGCAGATGTTTACGGTGATGGGCATTCTGAAACCATTATCGGTTCGATGTGGAAAAATATTCCGCGGAAAGACATTTTCCTGGCGACAAAATTTGGGTGGAGTATGGGGAATTATGCTCACTACTACCATCCGAAACATATGCGCATTCAGTTTGAAAACTCATTGAAAAATCTACAAACAGACACTGTTGATCTTTTGTATCTGCATCATTGCAATTTTGGGGATAGTGAAGAATATTTCGATGATGCCAATGAGCTTCTTCATAAACTTCAGGAAGAGGGCAAGGTCCGGTTTATAGGCTTATCCGATTGGTCTTCTAAAAAAATAATGAAGTTTATTGACCGGGTAAACCCTGATGTTGTTCAACCCTACCGGAATGTTATGGATGATGGGTATGCCTCCAGTGGACTGAAAAAGTGGATTGAAAAAAATAATGCCGGGGTTTGTTTCTTCTCTCCGCTCAAACACGGACTTCTCACTGGAAAATATCACGCACCTGTCACGTTTCCGGATGGCGACTTTAGGTCAAATATCCCAGACTTTCAACGGTGGGACGTTCTTAACGCTATGCGAGATAATAAAAAAAATGTTGAGATACGATTCCAAGGCCATCCTCAACCTGTCTTGCATGGTTTGTTGGACTCTTTATTAACAGATGTGTCGACCGGCTGTGTTTTACTTGGACAGAGAAATGTGCAGCAGGTCGAGGCGGCTTCTTCTCTTGGGAATCCTTTAAATAAAAAAGACTACGATTGGATAAAATCAAACTACTTAATAAGGCGGTGATCTGCGTTATTTGTCGAAGAGGACTGTTGGGTTCTGTTCTCCTCTATCACAATAAAAAGGGTTGCTTTATATGTTGTTTTATCCTCAATGTCTTTTAGGTAACTTAAAGGTAACAACATGAAAACAAGACTCTTTCTCATTATGGCTATTGTTTTTTCAGTGGCATTGGGACAAACAAATGAAAAAGTTTTTTATCTGGCAGACGGAAC
>JACNKV010000103.1 GCA_014381855.1 Fidelibacterota bacterium
TTTTTAAAGAAAAAAGCCCTACGAATACTCACAGGGCTTTTTAGTTATTTTCAATCTGTCTTCAAAAAATCAATCAACGGTCTTCCACCCCTCAATCAATTGTTTTGTCTTTGGCAATAAAATAATCGGCAGAAGAATTGTTGCAATCATCGGTCCCGGTAAGAACATTGAAAAACGATGAACTTCCATAATATTCACTACAGCCAGCGGATACCCACCAATCATTGACATTAATGCGGCAAAAACACCTAAAGGAACTGCCCAGGTTTTTCGTCGTAACACAGCAAAACTGAACACCAACCAAGCCGTTGCACCCCACCAAGTAACCATCATCACGACGGCATACATTCCTTTCCAAACATCATTGTAGGTTGTTGTCTGATATTTAGAGATAATGGCGACACCATCAATGTAAGTAAGCACATAGGCCAAACCGGCGACAAACACCAATCCAATTACTTTACGATTTACTTTTCCAATATACATTGTGGCAAACCATAACACCGTAGCGATTAAAAATACCGTCATCGTCGGTGCTGGTAAATCGATGCTTTTTGCGGGAATTGTCGGAAAGAAACCTGCCAACATTTGTAACGACGCAGCGATGGTTCCCCAATACCACGCCCATTTTTTCTCCATTGCAAATCCATAAAGGACAGCCCCCCAAAGCGCACTTGCCGATATCCCAATCCATCCCAACATCGAATGAGTGATGATGACTGCAAGCGCTTCATCAGGTCGTCCTCCGGCATTTTTTCCATTAACAACCGTCATAAATATTTCCGACAGATAGTAAAACAGTAACAAGCCTGTAAAAAAGCCGGCAATGGATACTGCAATCCCAAACCATTTATTATTTTTCATTTTATTATTTTCCTTTTTGTTGTTCGTATTAATTTTTCTCAAAAACTGTATTTCAACTTCAGATACACCATATCATTTTCGTCGTAATATCCGAACATCTCTTGTATTGATGGTGGATCTGTATCATCATTGCGATAAAAAATGTTGGCACCAGCAAGGATTTCAAATCCGTCGGCAATATCGTAAGCGATTGTCGGGCGAATTAGCGCATCTTCGAAATTCAAGCCAACATATGAAAAGAGTTGTAATGTGAGTGTCTCTCTCAAAAATGTTCGATTGACTAAAAATGTCATCATATTGTCCATTTCATCTTGAACGATGGTATCGTCATAGTCCAGAATTGCACGCTGAATAAATTGAGTACTTAATCGTGTTTCACCAATATTAAAATCTGTGCCGAGGAGGTAATGCAGATAATCTTTTTCAAGTAAGTCAATTGCCATATTATTCATAGGATTTAGCGCAGAAAATTGTTTTCCTGTGTAATATGCACCTTCGCCACGAACAACAAATCCTTTGATTTCCGTAGAAAAACTTCCACCAAACAAATTTAAACGGTGATGTTTAGGAGTGAGCGTTAAGCCAAGTGGTTGTGGATTACCTTCTTCCATCACCGGAGAAATATGCATTGTCGGATCATCGTCCCACATTGTCCCTGCCATAAGTTCGTAATCGATTAGAGATGACATCCCTGAAAATTTTAGAAATGCTTCACTGTTTTCTAATTTACCACGAACCTCTTTTTGAGAGTAATCAATAGTAACCGGCAAATCAAATGAGGGGGTTCGTGACCAAATAGATGATTCATCGGGCATTAAGGTTGATGTAAATGTTGGAATCCAGACAAACTCTAATGTATTATTTCCAAGATAGTAATCGGCTTTTAGTGAGGTAACTCCGGTTCGTATTTCATCAAAATCACGGAGTAAAAATTCACCTAAATCTTTTGGTGAAATAATATCTGTGATAAATACACCATCTGCTTTTCCCCAGATAATCATTTGGCGACCCAATCTCAAATCCATATTATCGAAGAAAATATCCATATAGAGTTCGCTCAAATCAAAATTTAAATCACTATTTGGATATTGATACATTGTGGCATTTGCCAAGAATCCAACATTCCCCATTTTCTTTTCAATATTCAGATTGAATGTATTTTGATTAATGGCATAATCCAGACTATCATTTGTCAATACGCCTAAATATGTTCGTGCATATCCGCTAAAGTCTAAAGGTTGAGCCATTACAGATGCGACGACTAAACTTCCAGCCATTATTAATTTTGTTATTTTTCTCATTATTAAAATCCTCTCTTCATCATTCGTTCGGTGAATTGTCTATCGGCAATTCCGGTGTTTATTTTTACATCAGATAATTTCATTTCTGTTTGGTGGTTTTTCTGTTCATTCTTCATTGCTACATTGGTAATAATAATGACATCACCAAATTCTTTATATTCCTTCAAAGTAAGCCGTTTCAAAAAATCCTCATCTTCGTCATAAAATTCCTTTTTAAGACCAATCCACTTGTCTTTAACCACCCAAGTAACGGTTCGTGAATACATATATTCTTCATCTTTGGGGATGCTTTCTACAACATAGCAATCCACGCCATCTATTGATTCTTCCTTTAAGACAGTATGAGTATCTTGGCTTGGATGACGATCTCCCAAATCATCGTAAGTGAAGTCCGATCCCATAAAGTAATCACTTTTGCTGTCGCTAGATATCCGTTTCACTTTTTTAAGTGCAGGGAGATAAATCCACTGGTCATCATTTTTGTTTTCGTCAGCATAAGACCAATTCATAAAAGATGTGTTTCTGACATCTGCAGGAGATATAAAAAACATAATTTTTTTATCCATATCTCCCATTTCTTTTAAGAATTGCTTTATTTCACGAATGCGTTGATCCCCGCGTGAATTTTCCAATGTCATTGTTAGGTTTGCGGTCATATCATCACCCGTTGGACGGTTATATACTTTAAGCATAATATCTAATCCCGTCATCTCTTGGGCAAATAGTAATCCTGCAAACAGTAGAAATACCATTGTTGTTTTTATTTTAGTCATTGTCATTTTCCTTTCTTTGATTGTTTTTTGAAAATAAATTGAAATATTTGATAAGTAGAACCATAACAGTCAATGTGCCTACAAAACTGGTGAACATATTGAGCGATACCAATGCACCCAAAACACGATTGGGTGGAAATACTGAAAACAATAAAACCATAAATCCGGCAATTACGACGACAGCATTAAATAAAATTGCTCTGCCCGAATGATGCATCGTCTTCCCAAGTGATAATTTCATATCTTCTGTTTTTGCCAAATTGATTTTATATCGGTCAATAAAATGGACTGCGTAATCAATACCAATTCCGATGGCAATACTTGACATTAGTGCGGTTGTTGTGCTGAGTGGAATGTTTAGCAGTCCCATCACCCCAAAACTGATGAGCGATGTAATAATAATCGGCACAGACCCAATTAATCCTGCACGAATATTTTTAAACATAAAACTCAATAAAACAAACACGATTATTATGGACATTAGCAAACTGGAAATTTGTCCTTCCAGAATTAAATCGGTAAACACCAACGCTTTGTAACCGGACCCAGCATAATTCATTTCGATTCCTAAGCCTGCAAATTCATCACGATATTGCTCAATTTTGTCAATAACTTTATTGGTTTCCTTTGAATTATCACTTTTAATTTGAACGGTGATATTCAGTTTTCGGAAATCATAATCGGTAACTTTCCAGAGATTTTCAGGATCTCCCGACATTTCATACAGAAGTAGATATTGTGCAATTAATTCCTGTGAATCGGGAATTATATTGAAGGTTTCATCGTCGGCATTCATCACTTTATTCATTCGTTTTAAATAATCGGATAATGAAAATGAATTCCCAACAATTTCCAAAGATTCAATATCATCCTGCATTTCATCCACGACCCTCAAGGCATCAGAATTTTTAAAAGCACCTTTGTTGTCTGATTCTAAAACAAGACTCAACATTGATGTCCCGCCAAAATTTTCATTGATAAATTTGTCGGTTAAAACGATATCGCTATCAGTTTCAAATTTGTCCAGGAAACTGGAATTTATCCATACTTTTTGCATTCCAATTATTGAAATCACAATAATGAGTCCGGTGATAACGATTGTCAATGATTTATTTTTCAGCAATCCGTTTGAAAAACGATGTGCAAAACTGGTATTGGACTGTGTAGAATTCTTCGGTTTTTTTATCTTTGGGAGTTTAAATATCATCAATCCTGCCGGAATCATCACAAGAGACAACACCATTGCAGACAGGACACCGAATGCGGTGAATAAGCCGAAATACTTAATGGGATATACTTGAGAAGTAAGGAGAGAAATAAACCCTACTGCTGTGGTTACGGCGGTCATCACCACGGGTTTCCACATTTCAGAGAGCATATCTTCAACAGCATCTCTTGTTGATAAATGAGATTTTTGCAGGAGTGTCATTTCCAAATGACTGTAAAGATGAATCCCGTAAGCCACGCCAATTGCAATAAGCATCACCGGTATCATCGTGGAAACAGCATAAATTGGGATGCCCACAAACGCCATCAAACCAAATGTCCAAACCGTGCTGATAAACACAACCAACAATGTGAAAATGGTGTTTTTTACACTTCGAAGCAAAACCAAGAGAACCAACATAATAATCACTATAACAATCGGAACCATTTTCTGCATATCCGCCGGCCCTAGTAATGCCATAGTGCCTTCGACAATAGGACGACCAGCGACATAAATGTTTTCAGGTCCTTCGTAAGATTTACCTAAATCCAGGATACGGTTATAAAAATCTTGTGTGAAAACATCGTCTCCAATACGTGCAATGATGAGAGACACATTTTCGTCAGCAGAAACCAATCGACCCATCACCATTTCGTTTGCTTGAACCTTTTGCTGGAGTTCCTTCAATTTTTCTTCGGATTTTGGAACGCGTTTGTAAAATGCTTTCACATCCATTCCGTCTTCTGTTCCCACAATATTATCTGCGGTATAGAGTGAGGTGACATCCGACTTTTCTATTTCCGGCATTTTTTGGAGTTGCTTGGTGATTTTCTTAATTTTGTCTAAACTGCTTGTATTGTAAATGCCTTCAGTATTTTCGATGGCGATGATAATTCCGTCTTTGATATTAAACCATTCTTCCGCCTGATCGCTGTAAACAAATGCAGGATGATTTTGTGGCATATATTTATCCAAATTGGTTTCCATAGATGCTTTTGATTTCATCTGCATAAAGAAAAAGACGGTGAGCGCCAAAATAATAATCAGACTTATTTTTGGTGTTTGTAATAATTTATGTAATAGATTTTTCATTGTTTACTCCTGTGTTTGTTAATACTAACTAACCTTCATTTTAAAAAAATATTTAAATTAATTTTTCCAGTGCATTCAGCAAGTTTGCTGTCTTTTTTTGCAAATCAAAACTATTGTTACTCATATGCCATTTTGTGACCAGCAATCTAAATGCACCCATAATCATCAACGCTAATTGTTCAGCATCGATATGGTCAATAATTTCTCCATCTGCCTGTCCGTTGAGAATGATATTTATAAATTTTATTTGAGACTCGTCCATTATAGTTCGTATTGTGGCGGACAAATCACTGTTATTATCAAAAAGTTCTTCGGAAAATATTACTGCTGCCAGCGATGGGTTTTCGGTAAACTGCTGTGCGTGCATCGTAAACACTTTTCGAATAATTTCACACGCAGTAAATTTCTCAGTCGCTTGGCCAAATTTATCAACTCCGGTATTCTGTTTGATTGTTGAGATAATCCCCAGTAATATTTCATTTTTATTTTCAAAGTGTCGATAGATTGCAGGTTCGGTTATTCCTACTTTTTTGGAAATATTTTTTATGGTCAGTCCGTGGATACCTGACTGCGCAATCAATTCAAGTGATGCTTGAATAATTTGTTTTTGTCTGTCTGTAAATTCGTTCATTATTTAATCAATTATTGAATGTTAGTGATTATTCACTAACCGATATTACAGATTATTTCAATTGTGTGCAAGAATTATTTTTTGGACAAATCTTCTACTCAGATGGAATGATAGAGCTGTAGTTTTTCTTCCCACAGCTCTATCGTATTTTAGTTATGCGTTTTCTTCAATAAAAAACTGTTTAAATATCGGTAGCTGAAACATGATAAACAAAATAGCAGACATTAGACCACCGACCATCCATTCAAAGGAATGGCGAACAATAAACCCATCAAATCCAATGAGAGCAGTTGCTAATGCTGTTGTTGATACGATATAGTATCCAACTTTATTCTTCATAGCTAAGAAAGGAATTGCAATCACCATTAAAAACGATGAGGCATAATTCATAAAGCCACCTAGCAGAAGCGTGAGCGTATTCGGGTCGTAAACAGCTTCAGCTGTTTTGGCAATCTGACCTGCATCGATCTGAGCTTGCGAAGTAGTCACAAGTGCTAATGCATCATAATGATCCAGGTTAGTGAAAAAGTTTCCTAACGGATCAAACGATGAGGTATGCGTTAAGTATTCAGGAATGAAAATAAAGTACCGAACGCCATGCTGTCCATTCATGAAAACCATTCCTGCAACAATCCCAAGGAAAGTGTACGGAATAAGTTTCAGGATTTTGTTTTTGATTGTGTCATTGTCCATGAGTAGGAATATGTAGTAAAACAAAAGTCCAAAGACCATTGTCCATAAAACTGGCGGCATCACAGCTATCCCTTCCGGTGGAGGCATAATCCCTGCTACCGGACCATTAGAATAATCGCTGACGACTAGCACCATCCAAGGGATGAGCATTGTCATTCCTGCAACCGATGGAATTGCAGCTAAACCAAGTGCAGAACTGCGCGCCCATTTTTCACCGTCATAGATTTTCTTGGCTAAGACAATGGATAATGCTCCGCCTAAGAACAGTAAAACCATCCAGATACTATATGTTGCACCCAAAATCGGTACTGCGGGATAAAAATCAGGATCAAACGGGATCAGTCGCTCCATTACATTTTCCAAAGCAATCTTCAGTGTTTGCATGCCTTGAGTTGGTGCAATGTACATCATGAAAAGCCCGGCAACCACCGCCGTTGCTGCCATCACGATTCGTTGTGTTTTTGTTGTGTTGTTAAACATGGTTTCCTCCTATTTGTTGTTTAACGTGTCTTGAAATGAAGAATCTATTCTTCAACTAAAAGCTTCCGATAGATATTATAAGCATGGCACTAAGCATATACACCGATGCATATTTGAAAAGTAAAAAGTTTGTTTTGTCCGACGGATTGTAAACGCTGGTCACCGCCAATATTATTAAACCAAATGATAAAAGTAACAACATTCTCAAATACCCCAAGCTTAACCCCAGACTAAAAATCCCTACAGCGATAGCGATGGCTGCCCCAATGCTGGCTAACGCAATAATTATCCTTGTTTTATCCACTCCATACCACGACGGAAATGTCGGGATCCCGGCAGATATGTAATCCTCTTTGTACCGTATGCTGAACGTTAAAATGTGTGTTGGTATCCATAATAAAATTGCAAATGCAAAGAGGATACCGATCATATCAATATGTCCTGTTCCTAAAACTCTGCCGGCTAGTATCGGCATTCCACCGGATATCCCGCCCCACACTATTGACCATGGAGTGCGTCGTTTCAGCCAAATTGTATAAACCACCGCATCGAGGAACAATCCCATCAATACGACAATTCCAAATTGCAGGGATAGCACCATTGCCCACACCACTCCGACACAAGACAGAATTATGCCAAGTATCAATGCCTCATTTTTTGTAACAGCACCGGTTACTATGGGCCGATGAGCTGTTCTTGGCATTTTGGCATCGATATCACGATCGTAAACCATATTTAGCACGGTACTGCCACTGATGGCAAGGAATAAGCTTCCAGTCAATCCGGTGAGGATTTGCCACGAAATTACAGGACATCGAGCACTGACAAACCCGGCAATTCCTGTAACCAGCAGTAGTCCGGTTTGCAGACTTTTAATCAATGGCCAATACAACTTTGCTTTCTTTCTGATAACGTCTTTCATAAGTTTCGCTCAATCGGTTGTATGTTGATATCAACTAACACATTACTTAAAATATTTTATTCCTGTGTCACCAAACCGGTCACAGTCGCCTTCAAAGACTCTCCCCTTTCTTTCAAAGAGAATGAAAAACCGGAAAGACGCCACGAAGTAACTAAAAACCTTAGCGCTCCCAAGATAACAAAGGCCAAGTCGCCGGACGGATAATCCACCCTGATGTCTCCTCGTTCCTGTCCTTTGTTAATCATCTCGGTTGCTACACGTATTCGTTTTTCAACCAACTTTTTTACTTCCCTTGTCAATTGGGAATTATTTTGAAATATTTCTTCAGAAAAAATGACAGCAGCTGTGGCCGGGTTAGCTTCGAAATACTCTAAATGTAAATCTATCAAACTATTTATCCTATCTGATGTATCCTCTATTTTCGAAATTTTCTCAAAAACTGATTCAAAGTGGTCATTAAAATAGTTGATTATGGAACAAAGAATGGCAAATTTATTTTCGTAATGCCGGTAAATGGCCTGCTCAGATATCCCGACTTTCCGTGAGATTTTTTTCATTGTAAGGTTTTGAATCCCTCCGTTCTTGATCAGTTCCAAGGAGACTTCCAATATCTGTTTGCGTCGTGTTTTTGTATCCAGTTTTACCATATAATATGTGTTAGTTGGTTTAAACTAACATTAGATATTACATCAAAATATGAATAACACAAACTATTTTTATTTCACAATCAGAATCGGGCATTCACAGTCAGACATTACTTTCAACGGTTTGCTTCCTATAAAGAATTTTTTAACCGGATTGGCGGTTGAAGCGCCCATCACAATGATATGGTCCTGGCCGGCAGATTCAACAATCACATCCACCGGATCGCCGACTTTCAACTGAACCTCGCCATCAATCCCAGCACGTCTTATCAGCGTAGAAGCTTTCTTCGATGCTTCCCGGTATCCACTACCAAAAAAACTCTTTTTCGATACTGTCAATATATCTATCGGCATATCAAATGCCTGAGAAACTCGCGCCCCAAATTTGACAGCTTTTTTAGTCCCTGTTGAATCATCGGTAGCCATTAACAATCGATATCCGATTTCATGGTTGAATTCTTTCACGATAAAAATTGAACTGTTAATATACTGAACTAAGTCATGAGCCATCCGCCGTTTTTTACTCCCGCCAATGATGGTTACATTGTACTTTCCCTTTGCAACCTCGTCTCTTAACTCCGGAATAATATCCCCGTTTCGAAGAATTAAATTTACATCCTCACACACGGCACCCTGTAAAAACAGTTCACATCGGTCGCCCCGGGTAGTAACCAGTGTATTTTTCTGAAACCCCGCTTCAATCATCTTTGGTGTAATATAATTATTCTCAGCTAAAAAATTGAATGCCCATTCCAAGACTTCTACTCCCGGATGTTCTATCTCCCAACGATCCATGCTCTCCCGCGCAAGCCGGACTTGACTTGAACTGAATGCGCTAACCTTTGGGCCAACGTAAAGAATGGTTACCGAAGCACCAAACGCTTTGGCAACCTGCATGCCAACCCTAAGTGTCGGTTCAGAATACTTTTTACTTCCAACTGCTATGAGAAATTTCATCGTTTTTCCTTTTGCAATGTTTCTTGCTTCAACCAAATAGTTTCCAGAAAATATTTGCATAAATCAACACCATTAAGATGGACGTAGCACCAACCTTCCATCCTGCTTTTAAAAAATCTTTTGCTTTGATCATCCCACTGGCATAAATAATTGTACACGCAGGAGCTGCTACAGCTGTAAAATATCCAAATGCTGATGCTATGGCAGTAATTAATCCAATATGAATCGAGTCACCCGGAAGATTGAGTGTAATCGGTGCCAGCACAGCCACGGTTGCCGAACTTGATAAAATATTTGCCAACGTCGTCGTCATTAGAACAATAATTAAATCTGTGAATACCGGGATTGAGCTCACAAACTCTCCGGCAAAATTTAATACTTGTCCGGCAATCCACTGAGCTGCCCCGGTTTCATTGACCATCGTTCCCAGAGAGATGGTTGCTCCAAACAAAATCACAACACCCCAATTGACGTGTTTGCTCATCTCCTCCCATTTTGCCAATCCTGTAACAAGATACATAACAACTCCGGTGAGTGCGATAATCCCCAGACCTACCGTCTCGGAGTAAAATATCCATCCAAGGAATACAAGAAAGAACAAAAAGACGGCAAAGTATTGTTGAGGTTGTATCATCCCGGATCGCGCAACCTGTACTTTTAGTTTTCTTATTCCACTGTCTAACATAAGGTATTCAGGGACAAAACTCTTCCACAATATCCATGTCAATAATGGAAGCTGCAGCAACACCAACGGATAGACCATCAACATCCATTTCCCGTATGAGATTGGAGCCAATCCGAATTCTTTCCAATAGACCATCATGATGGCATTCCTGCCACCACCTGATGGTGTCCCGATAGATCCGATTAAACTTCCGTAAGCGATGGAAAACAGAAGAAGTGCTGCCAGATTTTTTACTTTAGTTTTATCATCCGATGTATAGCGAATAAGTGTCATTCCGATTGGGAGCATCATCGCTGCCACCGTATGTTCGCCAATAAACGAGGACATTACAGCAGAGATCACGATAAACCCAATGGATATTTTTAAGGTGCTATTTCCCGTCAGTCGGATAATCCCCAACGCGATTCGGGCGTCCCATCCCTGCTGAACAATGGCAACCGCAAGCATGAGTGACCCCATAATAAAAAACACAGCATCGTTCATAAAAGAGTGCGCCACATGGTTTGCGTCAGCAATGCCAAAATAGACTTGCAAAATAATGATGAGCAAGGCAATCCCCGGAAGAGGAATCGGTTCAGTAATAATCAGAATTAACGCAACAATGATGATGATGATTGTACGATAACCATCGACGGTTAGTCCTTCAGGTGAAGGGAGGAGGAATAAAATAAATCCGATTAAAAAGGCGGCAACCAACCAACGAGAGCGGGTAATTCCGTAGATTAAATTTGTCGTGTATTGATTTAAGATTCGCAACATACGCGTAGGGAAATTACACTTTATATGGCAAGATAGAAAACCAAAAGGATTTTTCAAAATAAACAATGGTTTCATTGATTTAATTCCGTAAACTATCTAGACTTTTAATTGATATCAATCAAGATTTAGTCATACACATAACAAAACAATAGGATTGAAATGAACATATACGTAGGAAATCTTCCGTTCAAATTTAGTGAACAGGAATTGAGTGAACTATTTGCTGAATTTGGCTCCGTAACAAAGGTTCAGATTATCACAGATAAATACACAGGTCGTTCTAAGGGCTTTGGATTTGTTGAAATGTCTGAAAAAGAAGATGGTGAAAAAGCAATTAGCGAACTGAATGATAAAGAAGTTCATGGCAGAGCGCTGAAGGTTAATGAAGCTCGACCTAGAGAGGATCGTCCCGCAAGGAGACCCCGATACTAAACAAAATTGAGTTCATAAAAAAAGCCCCGCTACCGGGGCTTTTTTTATATATGGAATACATCGACTGACTGTCCGCCTTGGTTGATGTTAATGTTTGAACCGCCTAACGTCGATTCAAAAAGAATGTGGCGATTTTACTTATGAGTCCACATATTATCCTCTGAAATGCTAAGTTTATTTCTACAGGACAATCAATTTACTCCAAAGTTACAATCGTTCAAATCGTTTGTCTAATTCATCCAACGTCAATCGAACAATAATCGGGCGGCCGTGGGGACAATAATAAGGATGCTTTGTCCCAAATAGCCGGCTCACCAATGTCTGCATTTCCTCGCCCGTTAATGTATCACCTGCCTTTATAGCAGCTTTGCAGGCAAAGGATGCTGCAAGGTTTTCCTGTAATGAACTATATTCTTTTTGATGGCTCAGGTAATGATCAAGAATATCTTTAATCACACGGCGTTCATTTCCCCATCCCATCTCTGAAGGAATTGATGTAATATTTACCGAATTCTTCCCTGCTTCTTCCATCCTAAATCCAATTTTTTCCAAATAAGGAAGCACATCTAACAAGGTGGAGTATTCATCCGGTGAAAAATCCAGTTTCTCTGAAAATAATAATGTTTGCGAAGCCATCGGGTTTACATCGAATGCGTTCATGGCTTCCTCAAAAAGAATTCGTTCATGGGCAACATGCTGATCAATGATGACCAAGCCACTGCTCACTTGCGACACAATATACTTTGAGTGTACCTGCCAAATATTGCCCATATCAATGTGCCCGGGAGTTTCTTGTCTTGTGGCAAGTTCAGACGCATAATTCTTCGCCCGTTCAAGATGCTCAGGCAGTTTCGTCGGTTCAGGGATATTTCGGTCAAAAGATAATCCGGCTTGTTTCCCGGAGGATGCCCCTCCCGGTTCAGGAAATTGCTCTGTATACGAAAGAGATTTTTCAAAATAGGGAATAGTATCCAATATTTCCACAAGAGAATCAGTGACACCTGATTTTAGAACGTGATACAGTCTCCATTCATCCTTAAACCGTACTTCAGTTTTCATTGGGTGGACGTTCACATCCACTTGGTTTGTCGGAACGGATAAATTCAGAACGAAAAATGGAAATTCTCCTCTGCGTGTGAGTGACTGATACCCGGAATAAACTGCAGAGTTCAACAGCCTGTCTTTGATGTATCTTCGATTCAGAAACACATATTGTTCTCCGGGACGCGTTCTAATGAGGTTTAAATTTCCGACGAAACCCGAGAAGGCATAATCTCCTTTTTCAACATGTACGGGTAATAACTGATCGTGGTAGGTAGGGTCAAACAGAGAGACAATTCTATCTTTCAATGGTTCGGATTGAACGGTCAGGATGTTTTTGTTATCCGCAATGAGCGTCATGTCGACCTCAGGATACGCCAATGCAAGCCGTTTAACCATCATCACAATCTGTCGAAGTTCCACACGAGGAGACTTCATAAATTTACGTCGAGCCGGTGTGTTATAAAATAAATTCCGTACTGTAATTTGCGTCCCCCGGACTTCGGGAGCGGGTTTGATATCAGAGGCAACACCGTTCCGCACATTAATTTCAGCGCCTTCTCCATTCTCCGGTGCTGAAACTATATCCATTTCAGATACAGAGGCAATGCTGGCTAAAGCTTCTCCTCGAAAACCCAATGTGTTAATGTTGAACAAATCATCTAAGCTGACAATTTTACTGGTGGTGTAGCGCTCCACTGCACGCGGTAAATCCTCAGGAGAAATTCCACTTCCGTTATCTGTAATCTGAATGAGTCTCTGTCCGCCGGATTCCACCACGACAACAATCTCTGTTGCCCCGGCATCCAAACTGTTTTCAATCAATTCTTTTACAGCAGATGCCGGCCGTTCAACAACCTCTCCTGCGGAAATTTTATTTCGTAAATCTTCTGATAATCGTTTAATCACGTTTTATAATATTTAGCTGATTATTTTCATTGTTTTTTCAAAAATTTCTCTGTGAAGATTTTCTGCATTTTGAATTTGCAGTTTCACCTGTGTTTTCATTTCTTGCACAAAGGATTCATCCTCGCTAACTCCGGGTAAATTGATAAGGACATTCATACAAGCCCCTCTCACAGCCGCTAAGCCGACTTCTCCGGCGACTCCTGCATCACTTACAGAATTCGGGTTTCCTTCTTCTACCATTTTTCTCGCTAATTCCATGACTCGAAATGATAATTCTGCCACTTCCCATGGGACTAAAATCGCATACTTATTTGCACGCAATACTGCTTTTCTCTTGTCGATTTCCTCTTCGGCCGTACCGGACGACAGTCGATTGGCTTCCATAACTTTTATAAAGGCATTCGTATCTTCATCGACTAAAAAGGTCAACCTGTCTTTTATTTTTTGTGCTTCAACTCCGGCAGTTTCCATTAGTGGTTTTTTATCGAAAAACCCTTTCTTCTCATGGCTTAATGCTGCCACCATGGATGTAAGCCCTGCCCCCAAGCTACCGGCAAGAGCGGAGACACTTCCCCCTCCCGGTGCGGCGCTGTTCGATGCTAATTCATCCACAAAATCTGATGCGGACATTGTCATCAATCCGCCCTCTTCTGTGCTTACCGCATAATCGATAATTTTTTCATTTGGATTAAACGGAGCAACATCATTCAATCCAAGCGATTGTATGGCAGCTTCAACAATCATCTCATTTGATACACCTGTTGTTCGATGTTGTTTTTTCAGATAATGTCTTCCGGTCATCAACAGTGCTTCTAACGGAATCAGCCCAACCAATTCACTTCCGGTTACACGGATACCTCTTTCAGTGGCTAGCTCGCAGGCTTTGTCAAACACGTCATGAATGGTTGAGGATTTATAATCATTGAAATTAATGGATATTTGTGCCCGATTAAAAGCATCTACATACCAACCAATACCTTTTACATCTTTAAATACTCCCGGACGTTTCACCGGTTTTCTATTTAAGGCTGTTTCATTTTGACTATTTGATTTCCACCATTCTCTTAAATCAAATTCGTGAGCTAATGTACTGTGAGTAACCAATTCGTTTGTTGTTTCAAATATTTCATCACAATAACTGCAAAGATATGCACCATCTTGATATCGAATAATATCTCCATCTAAAAGATTTTTTGAAGTCGGATGAGGTCTTCGGAGGCTTCTGCCTTTTTCACGTAGTTCAAAGGCGATATCCGTGGCAAGCCTTGCATCTTTGGTATTTAGATTAATATTGTAGGCAATCAAGAATTCACGGCAACCCATTACGGTCGCTCCTGCACGGGCATTAAACTTTGCAGGACCAAAATCAGGTTTCCACTTCGGTTGATTTAGCTTGTCCGGTAACGCTTCGTATTCTCCTACGCGGATATTCGGCAATTTTTCCCACTCCGGCTTTTGTGCAGAATGCTCGTAAAGATAAACCGGAATTTGCAATTCATCCCCGACTCTTTTGCCGACTCGCTTCGATAACGCAATGCAGTCATCAATTGTTACATCACTAACCGGTACAAACGGACAGACATCCGTCGCTCCCATGCGTGGGTGTGTTCCTTTTTGTGACCGCATATCAATGACTTCGGATGCTTTTTGAATCCCGCGAAAAGCTGCTTCCTCCACTGCTTCGATGCTTCCGACAAATGTTACCACAGTGCGGTTTGTGTCTGCCCCGGGGTCGACATCCAACAGGGTGATTCCGTCAACTGCTGTAATCGCATCAGTTATGTGATTAATCGTGTCTTGATCTCTTCCCTCACTAAAATTCGGGACGCATTCTACTAATGTTGGCATGATATTCCTTTTTAAAGTTTTAAAGTGCCTGCCCGCACGCCTAGGCGCACAAGCCTTTGGTGGTTTAATGTGTTAAGGTGATGATGAGCCTTAGTTTTTGTTTTTATCTTAGCCACAACTAGTGTCATGTCAAGTATGTAATGTGTAAAAAGTCGCAGGAAATTTTGGAGATAACAAGGCGAATATTTTCAGCATAGCCAGAAGCTACGGTTAAAAA
>JACNKV010000040.1 GCA_014381855.1 Fidelibacterota bacterium
ATCCAAAACAACACCTACCAACAAGAACGGTTGGGGGTTATTTCTTAATTAAAAAGGTTCTTCACAACAAAAAGTATCGTTTATTGTGAAGAACCAAAAAATATTTGTAATAAAAGATATAAACAGTTAATTTTGAATATCCTAATGTAGATGAATTTTACAAATTAAACAAAAAACTCATAAGTAACTACAAGACGGGATATGACAATTATGAAAAATAATATTAAAATTTGTGGAGAGTTAAAAATTATGAATAATAGAAACTATTTACTACCACTTATAATTATCCTTTATTTGTTTTTCTTTACTTCACTATTATTTTCCGAAACACAAGATTACAAACCAGAAAAAATTGTCTATAATGTTTCTGTAGTTGGAGTGGTAGAAAATCCCGGAGTTTATCCAGTTGTTCCTACCGAACGAGTCTCGGGTTTATTAAAAATAGCAAACACTTTACTCGACACAATACCCTCAGATATAGTCGAAATAGCTTCGCAAAGGAATATTATTCTTCGGAGAGATGATAAAGAAGTAGCTCTTGATTTACAAAGATTTTATACATTCGGAAATGAAAAGGATAATCCTTATTTATTTGATGGTGATGTGATTTTTGTCCCTTCAATAGAAAATAAAGTTACAATTTATGGTGCCGTCAATAGAAGTGGCATTTATGAATTAGTAAATGGGGATAGAATAATAGATATCATTGAACTTGCAATGGGTTTTCGAACTGATGCATATTTGAACAAAGCCGAGATAGTTAGATTTGTTAATGAGCACGATTCAACTAAAACAATTGCAGTGAATTTGGCAAAAATAATAGCTGATCCTGAGTGTACAGATAATCTATTTCTTGAAAACGATGATAGAATTTTTATAAAAAGCATACCTGAGTTTCACAAAAGAAGAGAATTAAAAGTTGTAGTTTCAGGAGCGTTAAAAGATGGTGGAGAATTAAATCTAACAGAAGGATATAGAGTTTACGATGCAATTGCTTCAGCAGGCGGTCTACGTGATGACGCATATTTGAACAAAGCCGAGATAGTTAGATTTGTTAATGAGCACGATTCAACTAAAACAATTGCAGTGAATTTGGCAAAAATAATAGCTGATCCTGAGTGTACAGATAATCTATTTCTTGAAAACGATGATAGAATTTTTATAAAAAGCATACCTGAGTTTCACATAAAAAGAGGAATCACAATTTCGGGAGAAGTGGAATTTCCAGGAGGTTACTCAATTGATGAAGGCAAAACAACTCTTTTAGAAATTCTACAGAAATGCGCCGGACCAACCGATAAAGCAGATTTAAAGAATGCATTTCTACAAAGAAGAAGCAAGGAAGACATTGTTGACCTAGAATTTGAAAGATTAAAAAAGATGCTCGTTGAAGATATGACAGATATTGAATACGAATATTTCAAAACAAAATCAAGGGAATTAAAAGGTAAATATGCAATTAATTTTGAAAAATTGTGGCGTGAAAATGATACATCCATTTTTCTCAAACAAGGCGACTTTATTTATATCCCAAATAAGACTATAACTGTATCAGTTTTAGGACAGGTAAAAAATCCCGGTTTAATTACATTTGTACCGAATCAGAATTATATCTATTATATTGAAAAAGCTGATGGTTTTGCTTGGCGAGCAAGGAAAGGGAAAATTCGAGTTATTAAATCATCTACAGGTGAGTGGCTAAAACCCAATAAGAAAACCATTATTGAGGTCGGCGATATGATATTTATTCCTGAAAAGAAAGATTACGATTATTGGAAAATTACAAAAGATGTGATGAGAATTGCCGCAGAGATTGCTACAGTTGTGATTGTGATTCAGAATGTGAAATAAAAATAAATGCGGAAAACGGAAGGCGGAAAATATAAAATGGGAAACGAAGAACGGAAGATGGAAAAGTATAGTAAAAAAAACCTTCGTGTAAATTTGTGTTAACTCCCGGTGGGTTTGGTTTTTTCCCTGGCTATGTTGCCGCAGATTATATCAGTATGGCAGGTGGAAACACGCCAAGCGGAAATCCAAATCGATGTACCGTCAAACACCGTGATGGCACTGTGGAACGCGGACAGGAGGTTGTGATAAGACGCGGAGATGTCATTGTAGTCCCTCGGACGATAAAAGATACAATTATCGGTGATATGTCGGCATTACATATTGTTGTATCATTAGCAACCGTCTATCTAACCTATTTGGCAACATTATAATTGAGGTTACAGATGAAACTAACACCACACGAACAGAAAATTTTAGAGATTGTCCAAAGCCACCCTGAGATTATCCACGACCCGGCGCAAAGAAATATTGTTGCTGAAAAACATGGAATCACAGAAAAAACACTGCGCAATCGGATTGCCGATTTGAAGAAATATGGGGTGATAGGAAATGATTTAGTTGAAGATGCTACATTGTCAACTATGGGAAAACCCGAGGGAGAAATGCTGAAAAACATTGAGCTATTTTGGAAAAAGCGAAAGTTAATATTTTGGAATACGTTTGGGTTTGCTATTCTGTCGATCATTATCAGTTTGTTATTACCAAAATGGTATGCGTCAAAAGCGATTATTGTTTCATCTGGTGGAGGTCAAACTAACTTTCTTTCGATGCTGTCAGGGTTACCGGTCGGGGATTTTGGGCTGGCACCGCTTAATGAAGATATCAGTAGCTATATTGCTATCTTAGAAAGCCGAAGCGTGAGAGAACCCATTGTTAATAAGTTTAATCTGATTGAAAGATATGATTCTAGAGATATCGAATATGCCATGGAAGAATTCGGAGGAAATGTTGAACTAAGGGTGGGAGATGAAGGGACGCTGTCCGTCCGGGTATTAGACAAAGATCCGGTTGTTGCCAAAGATATGACGGAGGCAATGCTGGAGGAATTAGACAAAATGAATCGCAAAATACGGTCGGAAAAAGGGCAGTTTACCCGACAATTCTTGGAAGAAAGACTCAAGCAAAATCGAAGAGAATTAACTGATGCCGAAGATAAATTTAAACAGT
>JACNKV010000105.1 GCA_014381855.1 Fidelibacterota bacterium
CTAGAATAAAAGGACAACCATTTCAAAAAAGGTGTGTCTAACATTAAACACACCCAATTTAAGTAAGGAAACACCATGAAAAAATATATTTTCATTTTAATTGTGTCTGCAGGATTTGTTGTTGCCCAAACACCGTTTACCTGGCAGTGGAGCGGTCGTGTACATTCTGAACTGAACTGGAGAACAATCGAAACAAAGCATTTCCGTGTTCATTATCACCAAGGGATTGACTCCATCGCGGTGTCAGGTGCATCCATCGCAGAATTGGTTTATCCGACATTGTTAACTCAGATGGAATTGGATACCGTTCCCACTATCGATATTGTTTTCACAGATGAAGATGAAATCATGAACGGATTTGCGATGTGGTTCAACACGACGTTTATTTGGGTGGACCAAAACGATGTCGCTGTATGGCTGGAAGATGAAAAATGGCTA
Source organism: Fidelibacterota bacterium (assembly GCA_014381855.1). Classification (GTDB taxonomy): domain Bacteria; phylum Fidelibacterota; class Marinisomatia; order Marinisomatales; family JACNKV01; genus JACNKV01. The sequence goes on from JACNKV010000105.1 coordinate 439, forward strand.
TACCAAGTGCTGTCACATGAACTCCAGCATATCGTATATTTTAACACCGTTAAGAGTTGGATACCGGAACCGTGGGGGAATTTATTCTCCGGGACACCGGGCTGGTTTGTAGAAGGATTAGCAGAATTTATGACCGAAAAATGGCGACCTCACCGTGCCGACCTGTCGCATAAATGGCATATTCTGAAGAACAAAACTGAATTTATGGATCCGCACCATGACGGTTACTCAAAACTCAAATACTGGGCAGACCGATTTGGGGATTCTACCATTGTTAAGACTATGAAATATCGTAATAAGCTGAAAACATTCAATTTTAATAAAGGATTTAAAGAGGCAACCGGGATCACCGTTGACCAATTTAATGAAGATTGGAGGCGGCACATGAACACGTATTATTACGGGTATCGCGCACAAAAAGAACCTATCGAAGATATCGGAATAACAATGACCCTTCCGATCAGCAAAGTTAACGGATTCTCTTTTGCCTCAGACAGTACGAAAATTGCCATTGCCGGACGAAACAACACGGATCAGTATGATCAATCTCTTTTTATCATTCAGAGAGACACAACCGCCGAACGTGAAATTTTGGAAGAAAGAGAGAAAGAGCACCCCATTTCTGATTTTTTCACCAACCTGTTTAAATCAAAATCCGACACAACCGACACCACAAAAGAAGAAAAAGACCCCGTCATTTGGAAAACAAGCGAAGTAGATTACGGACGGTTTCATCAGGTTATGTCATGGTCACCGGATTATAAACAGCTAGTCTATGCAAAGTATCATTTTGGCGAGAATCAATCCATGGTCTGGGATTTATGTGTCGTGGAAACCGAATCAGAAAAATCGGTTTGGCTCACCCAATCAATGAGAGCTTCGCACCCAAACTGGTCTCCTGACGGTAAAAAAATTGTGTTTGTGGCTCACAAGAATAATACATCAAATTTATATGTGATCTCTCCGATGGGGGGGGATGCAAAACCACTGACACAGTTTACCGGAGATGTACAACTCTTAAACCCGTCTTGGTCGCCGGACGGATCTAAAATTGCCTATGCCAAAGCCGGACAGGAAGGGAATTTGGATATTTTCACACAAAGCTATCCAGATGGTTTTGAGACGCGAATTACCGATAATCCGGAGGTAGACTATCTTCCCGTTTGGCACCCGAACGGTAAATTAATTACTTTCACATCTCACAAAGGATCAACACCTAACCTTCATACGGTAAATCTGGAAACGCTGGAATCTATCCAAAATACTGATGTTGGCGACGCAGTGTGGAGTGCCCAGTGGACGCCGAAAGACTCGACAGTATTGGCAATGACACTGACTGATGTGGACTCCGTTCGTATTGTTAAAATAGACCCGAAGCGCGTAGCGACGGTCACCAAATCGTTGGTGATGCAGGATACCTACACGCGCTGGAGAAGCACAGAGCCAACGCATCTTTTGCCTAAATATGATCCGGATGTCGTAACCGATCATACTCCACCCGCAAAATACAAATTTTGGAAATACCCGAAACACATCATGAGTATAGTGTTACCGGATGAAACCGGAATATTTGGATTAACAAGCTGGTCAGATCCGCTTGGTAGACATATTGTTGAGGCTTCCGGTGCATACGATTGGAACGATAACGAATCCGCCTGGTTATTTTCTTATGTGAATGCACAGCACGGGCCGCTGTGGGGAGTCACGGTTCAGCATAATTATTCATGGGATTTGCGTAGTTACGGTAACGGAAACCAATGGTTGTTCGAATCCTTGGACGGCGCAACGCTGTTCATAAATACACCTTTCAATTTTGGGAAAAGCATGAGTTCGGCTCATGTCGGTTATGCATCCATTGCTCTTCGTCATCGTAATGCATTTATAGTAAAAGAAGAAGACGAAACAATTGAACTTTCCGAACCTGAGAACGGAAATGAAGGGCTAGTGACTCTTGGATATCAGTGGACAAACCGTCGTCCGTATAAATTTAACGCCGGGATTCCCCGAAAAGGATTTGGCATCCAAACGAAGTTAAACATAGCCACCGATAAACTTTACGGTGAATTTAATTGGCAGAGATTGACGCTGGATGCTTTTGCGAACATCGAAGCCGGTCCGGCTGTCCTTTTCTTAAGAGGAAAAGCCGAAGCGCTGGAAGGAGTTAATCCGCCGGCTCAGGAATTTGTAGGGCTGACAAATGCCAACACGCTTTACTTACCTGGCACAGCCGGAGCTGTCGGTTTTACAGAAAACCTGAATCCGCGTGGCTGGGATGACTTTCGTTTGGGAAATCGTGTTTCGATGAATACGGCAGAATTACGTCTTCCGCTTATCGCAAATCTTCCCGTTAACATTTTGTTCTTGAGCCTGGGGTCGGTTTCTGCAGCTGTGTTTACCGACATCGCAAATTCATGGACAACGGGGAAGGGCATGGAAGACTGGGTAATGACTGCCGGGTACGAATTAAAAGTCGGACTACATATTGGGGAAAGTCCATTGTTAATTTTCTCCGGCGGACAGGCACAAACTATCGATGAATGGATGAATGAAAAAACCCCGAACGACTATCTGCGACTGGCGTTGATTAACCCGTTTTAATTTGGAGTCTAAAACCTTTCAAAGGTTTCCTTACCCTTTGAAAGGTTAAGTTACCAACGGAACAAACCTTACCGGCAGCGAAGGACGTATGTCGATGTGTCCTTTCTTGTTTTTTGTAACAATTTTAAGCTCTTGGCTGAAGACGGATTTACCCACAGGGATAATCATCCTTCCGTCAATATCGAGTTGATCTAACAACGCTTCGGGGATGGATTTTGGTGAAGCTGTGACCATGATTCGCTGGTAAGGGGCATTTTGTTCCCAGCCTTGTGAACCGTCAGAACAGTGAACCTCTATGTTTTTATATCCAAGAGAGCTCAGTCGATTCATGGATGATTCAGATAATTCCGGAACAACTTCAACGGAAATAATCTTTTTAGCCAAGCAGGATAGTATCGCGGTTTGATACCCGCAGCCGGTTCCGATTTCCAAAATAGTGTGATGCGATTCGATGTTTAATAATTCCGTCATAAAAGCGACGATGTACGGCTGACTGATGGTTTGATTATGTCCGATGGGAAGGGGACCGTCGGTGTAGGCTACGTCCCGGAAAGGCTCCGGAATAAATTTGTGACGCGGAACTGTTTTTAGAGCGTCAAGTACACGTACATCAGCGATGCCTCGATCGACAAGCTGTTTTTGAACCATTTGAAGGCGTTGTTGTTTCATGAATTCCTTTGAAACCAAAGATAATTGGTTGAAATTTCCACCCGTAAATTAACAAGGAAAAGCCATGAAACACCTCCGCAGATTTATTTTACTGATTGCAACACTTTCTCTTCTTTTCGGGAAGTCCGATCAATATGTGCTTTTAATTTCATTTGATGGTTTTCGTGCCGATTATCTGGATTGGTATGACACGCCTAATTTCGACCGTTTAGCTGAACATGGCGTAAAAGCCAAAGGAATGCAGCCGGTGTTTGTTTCCAAGACATTTCCCAATCATTACAGCATTGCCACCGGGATGTATGCCGACCATCACGGACTGATTGCCAACACATTTTATGACGCGAAATTCGACGCCACGTACAAAATCAGTGACCGCACTGCCGTAGAAGATGCCCGTTGGTACGGCGGTGAGCCTATTTGGTGTACAGCGGAAAAACAGGGCGTAAAAACCGCTTCATGTTTTTGGGTAGGGTCTGAATCGAAAGCCGGTGGATGTCAACCGTCGGTTTGGAAACGGTACGACCATGATTTTCCATTTGAAGCGCGCGTAGACTCGGTGATGGCGTGGTTTAATAAACCTGAAGAAAGTCGACCAAACCTTGTCCTTTTGTACTTTCATGAACCGGATAATACCGGACACAGATACGGACCAAACTCGAAAGAGACTGAAGAAATGGTCGAAAAAATGGATAAATTGCTGGGAGAAATCTTGGATAAAAGCAAATCTTTGGAAATTTATTCTCGGTTAAATATTATTGCTCTCAGCGATCACGGAATGGCAGAGATATCTCCTGAGCGTACAATCCGTCTTTCAGATCATATTAATATGGAAGGTGTAATTCAAGAAGGGTCAGGTCCAATCGCATTTTTATACGGGGTGGATTCAACCAGGTTGGGAAAATTAGCATGTGATTTGAAAAATGTTCCACGCCTTAAAGTTCATTTAAAAGCTAATATCCCCAATAGGCTGCATTACAAACATAATGACAGAATCAAAGATCTTCTGCTTATTGCTGATGAGGGCTGGAGCATTATTGATGAGGAGCGAGATAATCCGAAATTTCTTATGGGCGGAGACCACGGATATGATAATTCTTTATGGAGCATGCATGCAATTTTTGTCGCGGATGGTCCCGCGTTTAAAAACGGATATCAAATTGGAACATTCAAAAACATCAATGTTTATCCGCTGATTTCAGAGATATTGGGCATTACGCCAAACTCTGAAATTGACGGTGAGATTGAAGACATCAGAAATATTTTGAATGAAGATTGAAGCCTTAAATCCCTGACGTGACACGACTGTATCAGGGCTGGCTCTGCGGCAAACAACCAAGATCAACCTTCAATTTGATCTAAAGCCTTATTCCATGTGGCTAGTTTTTTATCTTGTAATTCCGATGTCATTTTCGGTTGAAACACTTGGTCACATTCAATGTTCACTGATGGAAACTTACCTTCTTCATTATATCGTAGTAACCGATAAACTCCCAGTGCCGTACGGTCTTTCATTGTGGTATGACCGATGTTGATGCGAATCAGATCAGCTACAAATTGCAAGAGAGGAGGTCTTGCTCCACCTCCACTGGCAGTAATCAGAGGAGATGTTTTTGTTAGTAACGCACGCATAACGCTGAATATATCATGAACTAGAAATCCGATTGATTCCATTCCGGCTCGAATGCGTTCATCGTTGGATGAGTCATTTAATCCAATCTCAATGGATGAAAATCTATCCTTCCAATGTGGAGCGGCTAACCCGGAAACTCCAGAAATAAATACCCCTTCTGTGTTCGTATTTGTACACCGATCGTGCCACAGCATTTTTTTATGAGGAATATTCAGGTCTTTTTCCAATTGATAAAAAAGGGAATTACAAGCGTTGATAGTTCCCTCCAACATGAATAACCGATTCCTCTTGCATGAGAACAATACACTTGAGAGTAATCCTTGTGTTGTTTGGACATTTTGACCGGTGTTTAATTGCACTGAACCTGAAGTCCCGAAATTCATTGCCAATGTTTCGGCTTCTGCTCCGCCCTGCCCAATAAGTGCCGCTTGCTGGTCGCCAATGACACAGTTCAGCGGAATTTCAGTATCATCAAATTGAACAACACCAAAATTATCAACAGTTGGTGAAATTGGAGGCAAGCAGTGTTTAGGAATTTGGAATAAATCCAGAAGTTCAGAACTCCAGTCAGATGTATGAATATCAAAGAGTAGTGTTCTGCACGCGATGGATTCGTCAATGGAACAAATCCCCGTTAATGCGTGAGTTAGAAATGCACTAAGCGGTCCGAACCAAACGGTTTCGTTTTCAATTCTTTCTTTTAGAGACGAATCCTTGTCGGAAAGATGAAGAAATTTAGGCGCACCAAAATGAGAACTGAGAGGTGCCCCTGTAATTTCCCAAATACGTTCACTATATAGTAAAAACTCCTCTGCCTCTTTCCATGCTCGGGTGTCCTGCCAACTGATTGCAGGCGTAAAAGGTACCAAGGTCTCTTTATCCCAAAATAAAAAAGTGGACCGCTGCACAGCAAAACCAATCGACGTAATTCGTCCACCTGATTTTTTTACGTATTCAAGAGCGTCAGAAATTAGTGTTGAACATGCGTGAAGAATATTCATGGGGTCACTTTCAACATGCTTTGGAGCAGGATGTAGAAGCGTGTGCCGAATTCTGTTTGTATGGGCGATCTGACCATCGGAGTCAAATAAAAATGCTTTGGTGGATGATGTCCCCTGGTCAACAATTAAGTAATGAATAGATGCGTTCATTTAACGACTTTCTTATTAAGGGCTTCAGATGAAAAGCCAATAGATTCCAAATAATCATCCTTTGCCTTGTTGATAAAATCAATGAGCTGGGTACGTTGTTGTATCAGTAAATAAATCAACCGGCGTTTTTTCGAAAAAATGGATAAAAATCGAAGTTGCTGGCGATAATCCTGTATACGGCGAAGATATTTAAGGACGAAGTTCCCGCTCATCGGTAGAGTAAGGGCGTAAACAAAAGCCCAGAAAAAGCTGCCTGAAAAAAACCATACTGCCATAATTTCGATAGGATAATAAATTAAAAAAACTGCTGTACCGGTAATCATTTTCCATGAGGCAATTTCTGCTTTAGCGCGGACAAAGTGTGATGTGTACCAGCGGGGAAATTTGTACGGAATTACATTGTTGATTACACCATATAAATAAACAGGAAATAAGAAAAAGAGATAAGACAAAGCCTTTATTTGCGATGAAAGCAACACGCCGGGGGTTGATGGATCTAAGAATTCATCTTTGAGATTTAACCGCGATAACAGACGTTCATATTTATGTAAAAGTCCCTTAAAAATTTCCACCTGCTCAGGATGATAATCGTAATACCACTCAACAGCAGTTATAAGTCCTTTTGTAACGGAGAAATCATCTTTCTTATCATTGATTTCCATCCCGAGGTCCACAGCCAATTCCTGTTTGTAAATGGTTTCTAGCGCTTCCACAATATGTTGTGTTTCCAAATCCTTTAGATTCACTGTCAGCTTTGATAATGCTGTTTCAATTTGACTTGTAACCTGATGAACAGCCTCAATTTCATCCTCTTTGTAAAGTGCTTTAAAATCGTTCAACCGAATTGGCTGCCCAAACCTCACAAGCGCATCACTGCGAAATTGAATCGAATTGCTGTAATTAATTCCAACAGGGATGATATGAACATCTAACTCCCAATTTCCGTGTAGTTCAGCCCCAAAGCCGATGCGGGCAGCACCGGTCTTAATTTTACTTAATATCCGCTCGCCGGTAGAGACACCCTCCGGAAAAATCAAAAACGCTTTATTTTCTTTTAACAGGTCGAAGGCTTTTGAAAAACTCTCTTTATTCTTGTGCATTTGTTTTGGATTATCCTGTCTGCGGAATAGAGGGACGAGGTGAATCTTTTGCAAAAACCAATTGGTAAACGACGTGGAAAAAAGAGTGCTCTTCGCAAAAAAGTGGAGGTTGCGACAACAGGTGTATCCAATCACAATTGGATCCATCATCGTATTCGGATGGTTTGATGTGAAAATGAGTGGTTTGTTCTTTGGAATGGTGTCCGCATGTTCGGACGAAATGGAATTAAAAAAAGTTTTAATCGCAGTAATGGCTAAAAGTTTGATGAAACGATACAGCATTATTTCACCTTATTGCAGATGGTGCGAATATCAAACATATTTGGATTCGGAATTTCGTCTTTATCCACCAATGTATTTAAATAGTTTATCGAAAAACTTGGTTTCGCGATTGAATCATAATATGTAAACATCGCCTGTATTTCATCGGTTTGGTACACAGCACAATATTTGGGAAGATTCGTCAAAACCGTTTTTGATTTTGGCATGAGTGTAAGGTTGAATCCTTTGTAATAATAAGAAGGGTTGTATGATTCATCCCAGTAAGGATTCACATAATCTTTGAGATTAAAATTGCCCACAAGTGTCCATCCTGTTGCAGTTTGTTTCAAATAAGGTTCTGTTTTGGAACACAAGTTTTTTGCGAACAGGAATCCTTGGAAATTGCTTTCAAGATCAGCGTAAGAAAACACCCCTGACGGAATTTTCCCCAATACTTTTTTTTCGCCAAAAATCCCCATTTGAATAGCTTTTTTTATCGCGTCATCTTCGGAGGAACCACCCTCTAACACAATTTTGTAAACTTGATAATACAGATATCCCGATCCCATAAAATGCGTGAGTTTGTCCAAGCCGATGTAGACACCGCCCACATTGATGATTTCATCAATTTGTGTGTTCAAACTTACTTCCTGAAGACGGTTATGTGATGGTGACGTTGTTTTCTTCCAGAATATACTGTTTCGAAAATATTTAGGGAGATTTGTATGAACAGAAGGCGTGTGGTCAATATCGGTACTTTGTTTTATGTGTTGCTCGATTGGAGAGTTTAACACGACGCCAAAATGCTGAAGAATTTGTCCGGCGGCATCTTCGCAGGAACAATCAGGCGTTTGCAGATTGATGACATCCAACGCAGCCCGGATTTCTCGGTTGTAAATAATATTCAACTGTGCAGAGCTTTCGATTGGGAGGTTGCTCCACGCAAGGTAGTGATCAACCTCACCGGCATAAAGAATAGTTAAACACAAAAGTCCGAGAAATGGTTTGCATGTTTTTGTCTTTACTTCGTTTAGTACATTGTTCATGAATAATCCGGGTTAATAACAAAATGAAATATTGTTCCACACCGGGCTGAAACTATCATGTAATTCCGATTAAAAACATCATTTTTTTCGAAACATCGGATAAAGATCAACTGTGTATCGGATATCAATAAAACCGGTTAGTTTCCCTGAACCATTGACATTTGATAATAAATATGCGTTAATATTCATCCGCATCGGCAAATGAAAAGAAAACGGGAAACCTCCGCCGCCATACACCGCCCAGCCGTTCGGTGATTGACCGACACCTTCTGAAAAACTAATCGGGAATTTCCATCCAAGTGTCGTAAACGGTATTTTTATCGGAACAGAAACTTGCTGACGAAGACCGCCTTGAATTATAGGGATGATAGTTTTACTATATGTTAACACAGATAGGGAAACAATCGGATTGATATTTTTAATAAAATAAAAAGAGTATGGACGTGACACACTGAATTCCGCCACGGCATTTATAAGCGGAGTTTCATCAAAAGATTTTCCGGCAAGGAGAGAAATGCCTGCGCCGACACCATAATTGATAAACCGTTTATTTTTTACAACCTCAACAGTGTCCGTTTGTTTTATGATAAGAGTATCGACCACCTCAATTCGAGTAATCGGAGAATATGTAGTATCAACCTGATCGACATTGATTCGATACTGCTGCTCAATGAGTTGCGCCAGTTTTTCGATATCTTCTTTTTTCGTTCTTTCCATAAATTTTACAACATCAGACATGCCGGTACGATCTTTTTTAACCACAAGGTTTTCTCTGTATCGATCTGAAAAGGGGAGAATCCGCCGTTCGCTGAGTGTCATGCCGGGGTTAAAGACAGACAAAATCACCTCACCCGGCGGTTCATTGTATGCGTAGGTAAGCGTACGGATTATCTCCTTACGTTTGTTATAATACCGTATTTTTTCCAATAACCCTTTTTGATTATAGTCCAAACGGTGCGACCCCACCAGCGATGAGTCCCTCCTAAAATATCGGGATGTAATCCCCATCCCGCTATTAGGAAGATGAGAAATCTTAAATTGATAAGAATAAAATACGTAGCCACTTTGGTCTTCTACCCAAAGCGATTTGATTCGCCCATCAGTAAAAAATGCACACTTTGCAATCCACCCCGGACGCATTTCACTCACATCCGGAGCAAAAAGAAATGCGTGTAAACGTGTCAGCGGCTTTCGCACATGGAATTCAATTTGATAGGAAGAATGTTCTCCTTTTTTATCCCAAAGAAGATGATATGTCCACTGTTTCGTTTCGATAGAATCAAAGTAAGTAACCGATTTTGCCAATCCACGACGGTTGAAAACAGCTCGATAGTGGGGGTGGTTTTTTATCTCTGGAAGTGTTCGTCCACCAAATAATTCTCTGGAATTAGGCTCCCAGTTTTCAAAATGAAGGATTAGTTCTTTCAACGGAGCTTTTGGTACGGGGGCTTGTCCTGCCACAGGAGTAAATCCAAGTAAAACTGCAATTAGGAAAGACAATGTTAGTGTCGGTTTCACCATAGTTTTATGCAATCCATGTGAGGAAAAAGACAACAAATATTACCATAGAAAACCCAATCCATCGACTTGAGGAAATTCGCTTTTGATACTCGTTGACTTCCCCTTCAATTAATCGATAGCCTACCGTAACTCGGACAATCTTTCCCTCTTCAACAAGAACGTCCTGCTGTCCCATTCGGAAAAGATCTTGCATTTTTCTAGTGGAGGGGACATCTTCAAGCATGGGTTCGGTAAGATCAGGAAAGACACTGACACGATGCCACCCCGGAATGACTGCTACAACATCTTTTACGGGAGATCGCCCAATCTCGTCTCCGTCAACATAAATAAGTATGTTCGGGGTGTCGCAGTGGATGGAAATGCCTGTTTGTCCGGGACGGTCATTTGCAAACACAAAGACGATGAGACAAACGAACACACCAATATGTTTTTTCATGGACACCCTTTCTGTTTTAACAAGGTAATTTGTTATCCTGAATTAGCGACAGTATTCGCCCGCCTGACAAACATAGTCGGGCAGGCCCGCTTGCCGTAATGACAAAAAACTACCCGCTGAGCGCTTTTAGTTCTTCTTGAAGTTCTGCGATTTCGATGATGAGCGGCGTTACGTCTTTTCCTTCAGTTTCTAATGACCGAATCTGAAGCCGGGCTTCTTGTATTTTTTTTCGCAGCGGATCCGTTTTTAGCGTGTGCACACAATCCTTTACCGTTTGCTGCGGGTCGGTACACGGAATATGATTCATCAATAGTTTTGCTACTGCCTTTCGTTCGGTTTCATCTGTGAACGAATCAATAATTGAAGGATAGTGAATGTCCCCATATTGCGGCATTAATGCTTCAGCTAAACGCTTCAATGTCGGTTCGATAAACATATCAAGATGGGCATTTTCGCGGGCAATTTGCCGAGAATCTAAATCATCACTCGCAAGAATCCTTACTAACTCTACTTGTGCTTTTTGCACCTTAGTTGTGAAGGAAATTTCCACCGATTCTTTGGAAACTTCGTGGGGTGGAGCACCGCGGGTTTTGAGCCGACTGCGTTCCCGCTGCATGGCTCTGGCTAAATCCACTTCGTTTACATTTAGTTTTTGTGACAATATTCGCATCAAATCATCACGGATAATTCCGTCAGGGATTTCGGCAACATCCTTGACAATACCACGAATAAACTGTGAGCGTTCAGCCGTGCGAAGTTTATGGGCATTTTTGGTTTGTAAGTGGAATTGCATTAGCGGAGTGGCCTCATCAATTCCCCGCAGAAAAGCATCAGCCCCGTGTTGATGTACCCAATCGTCCGGGTCCATATCTTTGGGAGTCACGACGACAAGGGGTTCAACTCCGCCCTTGAATAAAAGATAACCGGCTTTGAGTGTCGCCTGAATTCCGGCCGAGTCTCCATCGTATGCCAGTAAAACCCTGTTTGTAAATTTTTGGATTTGGGCAACGTGTCTTTCGGTCATGGCTGTGCCGGAAACAGCAATCACATTTTGGATCCCAGCTTGAAACAATTGGAGGAAGTCCATATATCCTTCGACAATAATAGCATATCCGGAGCGGCGAATTGCATTTCTGGATGCGTGCAACCCATAAAAGACATCACTTTTATGGTACAGTGGTGTCTCCGGTGAGTTCATATATTTGGCCGGGTCGTTGGGGTCAATGGCACGTCCGCCAAAAGCAATAATCCGCCCTGCGGTGTTAAAAATGGAAAACTGAATGCGATTTCGAAACCGATCGAACGTCCCTTTTTCCGAGGAAGAAAACAGCCCGGATTTGTTTTTAGCATCTTTGGGTATGTTTTTCTGATCTGCCAATTTCAGAAGCGTGTTCCATGAGTCCGGAGCCAATCCGATTTTAAATTGTTTCAGGGTTTCTTCCGTTAATCCACGATCAGATAAATAGGCAAGTATCGTTTTTCCTTTTTCAGAAAATAGTGTGCGCAGGTATAAATCCGCTGCCATCTCGTGCAACTCGTAAAGGTAGGTAAAAAGCTCTTTTGATTCTGAATCTTGAGTGTGTAAAACTTCAATTCCGTATCGTTCACCAAGACGCTGAACCGCTTCAACGAAACTAATTTTTTCATATTCCATCAGGAAGTTAATTGCACTTCCGCCAACCCCACAGCCAAAACAATGATAAATTCCTTTTGCGGGTGCAACACTGAAAGAGGCGGTTTTTTTATGATGAAAGGGACAGATTCCAAAATAATTCTGCCCTCGTTTTTTCATGTCAACATATTGTGAGACGACATCCAAAATATCTGCCATATCGCGGACACGTTCGATAGTTTCTTGTGGAATCCTACCCATTTTCGGACTCGTTTGATTCGAGGATGTATTTGATATAATCTTCTCCTTCTTTCACCGGGTCTTCCCAGTGAAAAGCCGTGATGATGTTTATCCGTATATTGGTGAGATTTTTTGCGAGTGTAGATTCAGCGTGTAAAATATCAGACCATTTGTCCACAGGAGAAATATCTACCAACCAGACTACCACGGCAATAAGTACACCGCCCTTTATCCCGCCAAAAATGAATCCCAAACTTCGGTTTGCCCACTTGCTGCCCTTTGTTATCAATACAAATTGCAGTATTTTTGTGAGAAGACGTGTCGCTAAAAGCACAACAGAAAATACTACAATAAAGCTGAGTATCAGTAAAATCCATGCATCGATATTTACCCACACTGAAATCCAACCGGTTATGAGAACGTATGTTTTAAGTGCAATAACAGAAGATACGACCAACCCGAAAAGCCTACCAAGTTCTTCGATAAATCCGTGTCGAAAGCCCAGAATTCCCATCCCGAGGATAAAAAATAATCCAATACCGTCCAAAAAGGAGACAAACATCATTGAAGCAATTCTCGCAGAAGTAGCTGTGCCAATTTACCGTCTATTTTTCCGGCACCTTTTTTCATAATCATCGGCATCACCTTTCCGATATCAGACATCGAAGAAGCCCCCGTTTCTTCAATAGCGGCTTTGACAAGTTTTTTCACATCATCGTCACTCATCATTTGTGGAAGATATCTTTCGATAACCTCAAGTTCTTTTTGTTCGGCAATTACAAGGTCTTCACGATTCCCCTTTTTATACAATTCGATAGATTCTTTTCGCTGTTTGGCTAAGGTCTGTAAGATTTTAATTTCTTCGGCATTTATTAAGTCCTCACGTTTGTCAATTTGGCGGTCTTTCAGTTTTGCCAGTACGCCACGCAATGTTGTAGCTACGATTTTATCACGCGCTTTCATTGCCGCGTACATATCCTTTTTAATGGTTTCAAACAAACTCATTCCTATCTCCTGTCAAATTTTCACTTCTTCTTTTTTATTTTCGTTTTGCATTTGTTCAACTCCCAAGGAGTTAATACTTATCCATTTTCATTTCTATAAAGATTTAATCTCCCGACATAAAGATCGGGTGATTTCATCCCGCACTTGTTTCGGGGACTGTAAGCCTATGAACTTTTCTATTCACTCCAAAGTATCATGTTTTGTCCATACGTTTCATCGCCATCAGCAATTTGTCCTGATCGGTTTCAAATCCGATAAATCTCCGTCCCATTTTTTTTGCAACAATCCCGACACCGGCATTTCCCATAAACGGGTCCAGTACCCAATTTAGCTTAAAGCTGCTGACATTTAAAATTCGTTGAATGAGTGATTCGGGCTTATCTCCATAGTCAGAAGAATGTTGTGTGTGTAGGATATCCGCCCAAAAGTTGATTTGTTTCTTGCCTATCGCAGCAGCAGATTTCCCGGCGGAGCGCTGGTTAATCATAAATTCATTCGTTTTGGTTGCGAACCAAATATCTCCGATGGTGTTCGTCCATGTTTGAATGCGAGGTTGATCCCCGGCGTGTTCATTACGCCATGTAATTCTCGACTGCACATGAAAATAGCTGCTTAACAGGGAGTGATACATCCCTGATAATCTCCATCCGCTCAACAGATAAATAGCCCCGGTGGATTTTAAAACCCGCTTCACTTCGGTAATCCATCGTTCGTTCCACTGATAATATTCCTGGAGCGTGAAATGCGTTTTATGGTCGTTGGTGCGTTTCATGGGTGTTTCCGGCGGATCGGCAATGACCAAGTCGATAGAGTTCTCAGGCAGGTTTTCCAATCCTTTGGCGCCGTCAACATGAAACAGTCCTTCACGCATTTGGTCTTTTTCCATTTGGATATCGTCTGCCCCGCGAATTGCCGGAAGATACCGGTTCAAGTCTGAAACAGTCATCCCGCTCGAAACTTCCAGCGGATGCGCAAACAATGGCGTAAGTGGTTTGTTTCCTCCTGAGGACATACCCAAATTTATTAAAGGATATGGTTAATAGTTAGTAGTTAATGGTAATTGAGAAATGGTTAATGTTTGAATGAAGCGCCTGCATGACAAAGAATGCAGGTAAGTCGTGGATTACAAATAAAAAATAACTTGAACCTTTTTTTACGGTTTTTTTCATTTATATAAAATTTGTATTGAAACACACCATAGTTGAAATCTACATTCTTTATCTTACGGGAGGAAAAAATAAAGTTTTTATTTAAAATAAGAGGGGTGTTGATATGAAAACCCACTTACTGAATGTAATGCTAATCACTGTTTTTGGCGTGTTAATCGTTTCTACCTGCGACCAGCCGGATACGGAAAAACCAACCGTTACGGACATAGATGGCAACGTCTACCAAACCGTTACCATTGGCGAGCAAGTATGGATGGCAGAAAATTTGAAGGTAACGCATTATCGTAATGGCGATGCCATACCGACAGGGCACAGCAATTCAGACTGGACAAATCTCACCACGGGAGCCTACGCTGTTTACGACAACAACGAAAGCAACGCAGATACTTATGGCTATTTATACAATTGGTATGC
>JACNKV010000007.1 GCA_014381855.1 Fidelibacterota bacterium
GCATCATTCACCGCTTCAACCGTTACAGTTAAACTGTAGGTATTACTCTGACTATTCTCACTCTCACCATCATCCACATACACAGGTACTGTAAGCTCTCCATTGAAATTCAAAGACGGAGTGATTATTGTCCCGTCTACAATGTAATCGTCACCGCCTAATACCGTTAATGTGAAATCATCAGGATAATTATTGTCGCTGTCTGTTACTGTCAGGTTTGATAAGGTAATCTCAAGCGGGGTCTCCTCCGGTGTCGTTAACGCAGCTCCTGAAACAATGATAGGCGGATTATTCGGTGCTTCGGTACTCCCGACAAACATCGCCCGGACTTCCGTAACTTCCGGGTGGCATCCGCTGCCGACACCAACATCGATAATGCGGAATTGTATTCTGTCTGTTTCATAAGCAGGGAACTCAAACACCATCGTTTTTTCAAGGTTGGAATTGTTAATATTTGCAACAAGATCCCATTCACTGTTGCTGTTATCCCATAATTCAATCGTTCCGCCGCTCATCCAATTGCAATCATTGTCCTCAGCATCATTCGGATATCCGTTGATGATTTCAATATGGTTGATTTGTTTTAATCCATTTGCCAAACTGAACTCATAAACAAAGTTGAGATTTCCGCCAATTCCATTCGATGTACCATAATCATTGTCTACAATCTGACCCATTTGCCATACATTTCCTTCGTAACAATCATTATCCCAATTTCCTTCAGCCACATCGCTGTTCCCACATTCGGCGATCAAATCTTCGATAATCCAATTCCCCTCTTCCCCGAGATCAATTTCAACTCCGCTCACGGAGCCATCGGATAAATCTATCGGGAACGGAAACCAGCGTTCGGCATCGGTCCCGGAACCGTTCGAGTTATCGTCAAATTCAGCATAAAGCCGATAACAACAATTGTTCCCCAAAGCAGGGTCATCGATAGTGAAGGTCACGGTCTGACCAAAATTGAATGGACCGTTCAACACAATCTGAGTAACTCCTTCACCATAAGTAGGCCACACTGCAGGGTCTTCGTAAACTATAATTTTTATCGTTGCATTCGAATAGTAATTTCCATCATACGTGATTTCACCTGAAATTGTCGGCTGTGGAGCAAGGGACAAAGCTATATGAGCATCATTCGCAATTTGGTTTGCAGGAACATACACATCCAATCCGCCGCCGGGTTCGTTTTCCTCCTGGATATTGTTATTATTCGCATCAAAATAGACTTTGATTTTATACGGTCCGCCTTCAACAATATCTGTAGATCGAAAATACTCACGATACACGTCAAACGGTGGGTCTTCGCCCCAACTGTTTTCCATATCAGGTGGATCATATTGCGGGTCACTGGTTGGGAACCACATCACCATACGAACTTGAGCCGATGCCCATTCTTCGTTTAAACTTATCTGTCCGCTAATGACACCCTCTTGCCCGCCACCTCCTGTGATTTCAAAGTTGTCACTAAACACCTCTAGCCCTGAACCGATATCTTTAATGCGTACTTGGTAATTTCCGCCGGCATTTAAAGTGTTTGGAATTGACCACCAATAACTACCATTTGGTGCTGATTGATAATTTACGTGGATCGATTCAATATACCCGCCATCTTTGTACAAATCGATATCTACCCAATAATCACCGGGTGAGTCTGATGTCCACTGAATACTCTCACCGGTTCCCATCGTCCATGAACTGCTCGCGTTTGGCTGAGAAATGTTTATCCAAGACGGACTGGTTCCACCGCCGATATTTATGACCCATGGGTATCCTTCATTATCATCTACATACGTCGGGGAGGTTTGTGCATCTTGAAATTCAAAACTGACATCTGTTGCATCCGACGGAATCATATAATCCACTTTCCACCAATCTTGACCATCTCCTGTGTAGTCATGTGTCATTTCATACACAACTGCATTTTGGAATCCATTATAGCCGATATTCATATACACGGGAGATACCCCGTCCGGCAAGGTTCCGGCAATAACATCGTAATGAATAGTAACCGTCGTATTTGGCTGAGGATCGTTGGGCTCCCACCAGACATTGCCACCGGGTCCCATCACCCACGGTGAACTCCCATCCCATGCACCGGTACCCTCTACAATTCCCGGATTATTTTGAGCGTATCCATCATCCGTCAGTTGAGTGCCTTCATTTTCATCGCAGTGCCATAACACGATAGTATTGAAATCCACATCGCTTGGAATATACGGGTCACCGGGGACACCAAAACTGCTCCCCCAATCTTCGCTGACTTTTCTTATACGCACTTCATCCACGGAAGCAGCTAAGTCCGTACCAAACCGTAATGGATAATCTGAACTTGGCATAAAGGGAGAAGAAGCCGTCGGCCACGTATTACTTGCCAATGCTCCATCCCAGAAAAATTCCAAGCGATTTAACCCACTGAGATATTGGATGTATATATGATGCCAATTACTGTCAAATAGGTCCATTCCGCCAGCAAACAATTCTCCGTAGTGCGTTCCTTCCGTTCCAAAACTTAATTCAAATTGCTGATAGGAATTATCCCAACGCAATTCCATATCGTTGTTCGATCCGGCAGGTTCTAACCGTTCAAACAGAATTTGATCTGTGCCGGGGTTGCCATGAAACATGATAAAAAATTCGACACTGAAATCGGTGGCACCATCTAAATCGTTTGCACCTGGTCCATCAAAGACATTAACGGAACCACCCATCTCAAAATCGTAGGAATATTCGTTTTCATTAAACCCGCTGCAATCTCCCAACTCAACGGTGCCTATGTCAGACATTCCCCACACACTGATATTTTGAAGCATCCCGCCCATGTCGTCCCCTTCATCGCAGTAATCCGCCCCAATATTGGGTGAACCGTCTTTATCGAAAAACACACCAAACGTATATCCGTTACCCTCGACAATACCACTTAAATTTCCATAGAAATCTCCGGTAGAAAAATCGTGCCAAAGCGGGCCCATACCGATATTAGGGTCCCCATCAATAT
>JACNKV010000060.1 GCA_014381855.1 Fidelibacterota bacterium
GCATAATCCGGGCCGCTCATGGCGGAGGCGTAGCGGGCAGAATTTGCATAAAAAAGCCATTGCTCAATCCAGAGCCTTTCAATATATTCATCAAAGGGGTTTTCTGCATTCGCAACACCGGAATTCCAGGCTTTTTGCAGGTGTTGGGTGGCTTTTAATACCATGGCATCCGCTGCTTGGTTTTGTTCTTCCATTTGCCTAAAATGACCGTCCACCCACGATGTGCTGTGACAGGATAGACACACACCGCTCATTTTAGATTTTCTTGCAACTTGTTCGGTTTCATCAATCAGTCCGGTTTCTGCCAGCTCTCCGGTGAAGGTGGTCGGCATCGGCAGACCATCTTTATTCCGAAGGTTCCATGTTTGTCCGTCTTTCGGTTGTGGGTGGGAATAAATAAGCCCGAACAAACGCGTCCATAATCTACTTCCAAAATCATGGGTTCTAGTTGCAATAATTTCACCCTCTGTGTCCGCCACCAGGCTGTTGTGGCACGTTGCGCAGGTTGGAGTTTTAAAGTCTTCGCCGATAACCCATGGTACTTCATTCCAGTTCCATTTTGATCCCAGTGACATATACATATTTCCGTGTTTGCTTTCTTTGTACACGTTGTACGCCGGCACGTCGGGTTCTAAGTGGCATTCTGAGCATGTATAGGGTTTTCTGGCAACTTCAATGGAAAAACTGTGTCGGGGATGGCAGCTGGTACATGATCCTTTACTCCCGTCAGGATTTATTCTTCCCACGCCCTGGTTCGGCCAATTTGCTAAGTCCGGAACCTCTATTTCGTCCCCATCTTTGGTGTGAATTGTCTTCATTCCGCGAACGCTTACCTCTGTCCCGTGGCATCCGTAACAAGTTTCTCCTTCAATGTTTTTACCATGGTGCGGTGTAAGGCTCTCGGTGACCAACGCCGAATACACAGGGTTTTTTATTAAAATGTCTATGGCGTGTGCTTTTTTGCTATGTGAGTATTCATCAACCTCGGTTTCATGGCAGGTTGCACAATCTTTTGGGGAAACCACGATGTTTATATTATAGTCAAAATGTTCAAAATTGTCTGTGTGTACATTGATATTCTGACTGTGGCACTCATAACACCCCACCACATATTCCATGTACTTTTCAACAATATTTTCAGTGGAAACCCGGCGTTCTACCCTTTCTTTTTCTAACGCGTCCAGCACCGTTGTTTTTGCATGGCGACTGCTCAGCCAGTCTTGGACAATGCCGGGGGTTTCGGTTTCGTGACAACTGATACACTCTTCCGTCTCGTCACTCAAAGGACCCATAGCACAAAGCCCACTTAACATAAAAATGCTTATGCCAAATGTGTTTAAGGTCATAATTGACTCCTTCTATTTTTTCGGTTCAAAATTAGCGGTAAAGTGACGCAGATACCTTGGTTGTTCTGTTATTTTATATCCGGTTAATTCCTGTCGTTTTTCGAAAACATCCCGGGCAACTTCGATCACATAATCAATGTGGCTTTGGGTGTGGGTTCGGCGGGGGAGTGCCAGACGTACCAATTCCATTTCCGCTGGAGTTTCTTCGCCGGTTGTTTGATCTACTTTACCAAACATGACCGATCCGATTTCTACCGTACGAATTCCTCCGGCTAAATATAATTCAACTGACAAGCTCTGCCCCGGATATTCCAGCGGTTTCAAATGCGGCAGCATTGCTTTTGCATCAATATATACTGCGTGTCCTCCGGGCGGCTGGACGATTGGATAACCAATTTTTGCAAGATGTTCTCCTAAATATTGGGCTTCGGCAATGCGGTATCTGAGATAATCTTCGTTCAAGACCTCTTGTAGTCCAACAGCAATAGCATCCAGATCGCGCCCGGCCAGCCCTCCGTAGGTCGGAAAACCCTCTGTAAGAATTAGTAAATCTTTTTCCTGTTTGGCTAACAGGTCATCGTTTGTGCAGAGAAAACCACCTATATTTACCATTCCGTCTTTTTTCGCACTCATTGTGCAGCCATCTGCATAACTCATCATTTCCTGTACAATCGATTTTACTGAATGGCTTGCATATTCTTTCTCCCGCAGTTTTATAAAATACGCGTTTTCTGCGAATCGGGCTGCGTCGAAATAGAGCGGAATATCGAATTCAATCAACACGTTTTTCACCGCTTTGATGTTTTCCATAGATACCGGCTGCCCGCCGCCGGAATTATTCGTTATCGTCAACATGCAGAGCGGTATTTTATCCCTGCCAACGGTTTGAATCAACTTTTTAAGTTTTTTGACATCCATGTTTCCTTTAAACGGAAAATAGCTTTGGGTGTTGTGTCCTTCAATGATAACTAAATCTTCTGCAACAGCTCCTTGAAATTCTACGTTCGCGCGGGTCGTGTCAAAGTGGATATTATTCGGGACGACATCTCCATTTTTACACATCACTGAAAACAAAATACGTTCCGCCGCCCTGCCTTGGTGGGTTGGAATTATATGTTTAAATCCGAAAATGTCTTTTATGCTTTTTTCAAAACGCTGAAAACTTTGGCTGCCTGCATAGGATTCATCTCCCCTCATAATCGCCGCCCACTGTTCAGAGCTCATCGCACCGGTTCCACTGTCGGTTAATAAATCAATGAGAACATCTTGTGAGTTGATTTTAAATAAATTGTAGTCAGCTTTTTGTAAAACCTTTTCGCGTTCAGCCCTGGTTGTCATGCGAATGGGTTCTATGGATTTAATAATAAATGGTTCTATTACAGTGCGAAATGTTTTTTCAAATGACATGTTTTCCTCTTAGTTCACTTATAAAAATTAAACAGCTCCAAAATCGAATCGAATCAATTCCGGAGCTGTTTTAACGCTGGTCTCAACCGAAAAAGTGTGACGGTCTTATTCAACCATTTCTCCGCCACCAATAATATCTTCCAAGTTAAACGCGCCGTCTTTTTCAAGCTCGCGGGCTTTTTGCAAAATCAACTTTCTTGCGCTGTCAACGTCTCTTTTTGGTACAGCACCTTCGACCGGATCAAACATTGCCTGTTTTTTCTGCGGTAACGTTTCGATCGCTTTCGTCACGGTTTCCTCCGGAAATCCTTTTAACGCCATCGCTACGGTATCCATATCCGGAATGGCATTCAAAATATCCCGCAATAAGTTTTCGGGGAAATATTCGAAAATATCATCAAACGTAAGATGGTATTTTTTTACCTCTTTTGCAAGTTCCGGGTTTTCTCTCTCGAGTGTTTCAAGATATTTTTCTTCCTCATACTGATCCATGGAGCTTAATATCTCTGCAATTTCTTTTCCACCACCCCGAGAGAATTTAACCGTCCGCGGCAAAAATTGCGAATTACGCCTTAAATCATTTGCCACATTGACAACGGCCTCCAACGGAACGTCATTCAGGTTGCCCATTTGGATAAGCACCTTCCCTTTGTCTTCCGGATCCATCCGGTTCATCACCACCATTCTGCGCTCAGGCGGAACCTGTGCCAAAACAATCGCAATCACCCTTGGTTCTTCTGCAGATAAAAGAGCTGCAAGCTGCTCGTCGGTTAAGTTGTTGAGAAATTCGAAAGGTTTTGTCGGTTCGTCATCGTCTTTTTCTTGGAATTTTTCACTCACAAAGTTGAAGTAAAACTCTTCTATTACCTGTTTTTTAACAGTAAAAGGTATGTGTTTTATATCGGGAGTGGTTGCTCGAATTTTTCGAATGTCTGTTTTTGTCAATCCTTTAACCAACGTCAGGGCAAGGCTTTCGCCCAAAACTGAAAACAAAACAGCTGCTTTCTGCAGTCCTGATAGGCGGATAGTGTCTGCACTCATGATAAATTCCTATTTCTTCTTTTTGTCAGAGGAGTCTTTTTTAGGGGTTTCCTCTTTTGGTGTTTCAGCTGGGGCGGGAGGTGTGTCGTCCTCAAGCCATTCTTGCACGATTCGTGTTGCGGTATTTGGCTGCCCGACACTCATAGAAACAACGGCTTTTCTAATGTCGTTGATTTCGCTTTGAAGCACACTGATGTCTTCTTCTTTTGCCGGGGTGATTTTCGGTTTTTCATTCTGCTTTTCAACCGTTTGTTCTTCTTTTACCGGTTCTTTCATTACTGTTTTTTTCTTTTTTTTTGGTTTGCGCCTTGGTGGATACATCCATGGCGGAGGCGGCGGATACGTCTGTTTTGATCGACCGGCAAGTAGTGCAACCACCACTAACAGAAGAATGAGAAGTAATGCGCCTAATAGAAAAAGGATGATTGTCATTGTGTTGGATGATTGTCCATTGCTCCCGTTTAGTTGACGGTCTAAATCCTCTTGAACTTGCTCCAGTGAACCAAGTCGGTCGGTAATTTGAGCATCTATTTGGGAAATAAGTTGTTCCCGCTGTTGTATCTCTGTTTGGGTTTCCTCAATTACTTCCGTTGGGAGGTTTTTCTCCAGAGACACGCTTAGCGAATCAATCTGCTGTTTTAAAATGTTTATTTGAATGGAGTCCTGTCTGATAATCCGCTCACGCTCTTGCTTAAAGGCTCTTTCTTTTTCTTCTTGTTCAAATTGTGTAAGCAATGATTGAAGGTATTGTCTGTCTTCAATTCTTCTGCTTTCTTCTTCATCTCGATATCGGTCTAATTCTGTCTGCCAGTTTTCTTGTTCGGTGGATTTGACGATTTTTTCATTTTCCATTGCATCTAATTTTTCCGCAATCACCTTTAACAAGACCTGTTCCGCTGTTTTTTCGTCTCTCCGTGTTTTGAAACTTGCCGTCATAATACTTAAAACATCACCTCTCGCTCTATTAAATCGAGAAGCCATCATAACAATCTGGCGAATATTTTCAATCATTTCCGGGGCAGCTCCCTCATTTAAAATAAGGCTGATTTCCTGTCGGCTGACCTCAGCAATTGAGGGGCGTTTCATAATGGATGTTTTTGAAAGCGAGGGATTCTTCTTTGCTTCAGTCTCCACTTCTATGTTTTTGGGTGCTTCTTTTTCTGGAGCCGGGACGGGTGGTGTATCTTCACTGCGGTCCACTTCTACTTCAAATTCAAAGCCGGGTATCGGCAACCCAACCATTGATGTTTTTGGTGGTGTTAGGGGACTTGTGTCTATCTCATCAATGTCGATGTTTTCATTTACTACGATAGGCGCTACATCTGTTTTTGTGGTTTTATCCCCGGTGAAAACCGTGACTTGTTCTTCAATCGCATCTGTAATTTTGAGTTCAATACTTACATCAATTACGTATTTCGATTCGTCAATTATCTTTGAAAGTGCATCAGAAATGCGATTTCGCAAGTCGTTTTCCACCATCAGTTTTTGTGTTAGATAGCCGGATTCCTGTCCGATTGTCAGGGTATACCCCATCATTAAGATCCCTATGGTAATCGATTTCATATAAAATTGCTTTTTCATGGTGACTCCTCTTGTCATTTAATTCGTTGCTCCTGCGGGTGCTAAAAAGGTGATTTCGACGCGTCTATTTCTTGACATCAATTCTTTTGTTGCATTTAATTCTCTGATCAATTTTTCATCAATAAGGCGATCTGTCGGTCTGTCTCTTGGGATATATTTGGAGTACCCCACAGCCTGAAGCCTTGTTGGAGATACACCTAATTTGATTAACTCTCGTGTCACAACCGCAGCCCTTGCGCTGGATAATTCCCAGTTTGAGGGGTATTTTTCTTTAAATTTTTCAGAGATTGGCTGATTGTCTGTGTGTCCCTCAATTGCAATTTGGAAAGGTGATTTATTAATAAGCGGCGCAATTTTTTTTAGAATGGGGAAAATCTTTGGTGTGAGTTCGGCTAACCCGGATTTAAAGCTGATGTCAGATTTTATTTCCAAACTAATGCCCTTTTGGCTGGTATTCACCTCTACGGGAGGGTCTCCGGACGTTGGGTCTTTTTCCATCTCTTCAACAATTTTATCCGCTTCTTTTTTCACATCAGATAAATTCATGGCTTGGTTGTCGACTTTGATTTTTTTTCCAACGGATTTACCCATTGCATCCGCCATTTGCTGAAGTTTCACCGGGTCAATGGTGGACATTGCTGCAACCAATACAAAAAAAGCAAAAAGAAGTGTCATCATATCTGCAAACGTACCGAACCATCCGGGGAGACCTTCGTCAATCTCGCGGCGACCCTTTTCTAAATACTTCTTTTTTTCCTGTGGCGTAATCGCCATACGCTATCCTATTCTTCTCTCTTCCGTTCTTTCGGCGGGATAAATGCATTTAATTTTTCTCGAACAATCAGCGGGTGCTTTTTCAGATGAATCAACCTTGATGCTTCTACAAACATCGCTTGGACTGTGCTGGTAAAGGCAATTCTGGAAGACAGTTTTGCGGACATGGGTAGAAAAAATAGGTTCGCGAAAACCGCACCGTAGAATGTTGTGATGAGTGCAGCTGACATTCCGACACCAAGCGCACCCATTCCACCACCGCTTCCAAACCCTGCCAACATAATCACCAATCCGATCAGGGTTCCGATCATTCCCCACGCCGGAGCCATTGTTCCCATCGTTTTGAATAAATCTGCTTGACTTCGCTCACGTATCTCTCTGTAATCTATACTTGTATTCATTACATCCAATAATTCCTCAATAGAGTATCCTGAGGTAACCATTTCAATTCCATCTCGAAAAAAATGATCTTTAATGGAATCTAAGTTTTTTTCAAGTTCAATTGTCCCGCCTTTGCGTGCAATGCCTGCAATCGCCACCGCTTCTTCTATAATGTCTCCCAGTGTGCGTTTGCTGCTTTTAAAAACCGCCGCCATTGCCGAAGACAGTTTTAAAACATCTTGAAGTGGAAATGCGACCGAAACAGAGGCCACCATTCCTCCAAATACGATGGCAAAACTCGAGGCGGATAAAAACACTCCCATTTCAGCGCCGGCGGTGGATGCGGCAATAAATATCCCTGCACCAATAGAGCCCAAGCCAAGAATAATACCAATAATTGTTGCAATATCCATACGTTTACTCCTCAGTAATGCTTGTGGTTTTTAACCGGTTTTCATGTAAGGCCTTTAGAATATTCCTTACATCGTCGTATTCCGGGTCAAGTCTCAGTGCAAGATTCCAATCAATGGTTGCTCGCTGAATATCGCCCAATTTATAGTAAATAGATCCTCTGCGCGCATAGGCTAACGCAAGCCCTGGGTTTACATCGATGGCTGCTTCTACTTCTTTTAGCGCCCCCCTATAATCGCCGGAATAAAAATATCGAAGAGATCTAGATAAATGCCGCATCGCTTCATTTGCTTTTTTCTCTGCAATATTATTGTCCAGACGAATCGTTTTAAGTGCTTTTTCAAGAAATTGTGATTCCTGCTCTTTTGCAGAAAGTTGAATGATGAGATTTCTCATTTCGTTATTCATCATGCTGATCGAATCCTTAATGGAATTCACCGCAAAATCTGCAGCCAGAAGCGTCGAGTCTAATCCGGAAGGTGTTTCGATCGGCATGCCGGTTTCTCCGATTATATCTGAAGGGACAGGAGTGGGTGTTGATGCACCTTGGAAAAGAGAGCCCCCCTGTCCTTTTTTTGGCACAGACATGTCTATTCCAAGCGTGATACCCGGATGGCCATTCCAGTATTTTGTGTCCCAGTCCGGCAGTTTTTCTATGTGGGTGAACCCAACGTTCAGGCGATAGTCCGAGGTAAGGGGGATGCGGAGTCCCACATTGACACCTGTTCCGTCGAATTCACCCACAAGATCTAAGCCGCCCCAATCTGTAAAGTAGGGGGTTTTAAGAATAAAACCTAAAAACACACCCGCACTGATTCCCGTGCTGTTTGTTGTGTCTGTTGCAATGGTGGCTGTGTCCGGAGAGGTTGAAGCAATGCTTCCTGTGCCAAACCCCATAAATGTTTTCATCGCATAGGTACCAATCTTTTTTTCGCTGTTTATAACAGTAAAAAAGGATAATTCGTCCGGGTTTAACCTAAGCCCTTCACCTTCAATGTTCTGAAAGACAATGTCCTGAACCCCCGCGGATATGGAGATGTCGTTATAGGTGTAGACCCTCTGCTGTAAATGAAATCCGAATTCTACCGGGATTTGTACTTGCGTTTGACCAAGAACCGACAGGGCTGTTGTGTCCGCGCCTGTTACCGCAGAAAATCCAAGATGAAAATTCTTTCCCAGTTCTGTATCAAAACACACGCCTTTCGCTGTGTTCATCGGGTTTAGATTGTGAATTTCCAACCCAAAGCCGGCGCGGAACAAATAGGGGCTTCGTCCTACACTGCTAAAGGGGATTTTCATCATGTGCCCCGGACGCGTATAGGCAATTCGTGCTGATCCCCACCCTGTAGTGGTAATCCCAAAACACAGTATGGCAACTAAAATCAACTGTTTACGTTTCATTGTGATTGGTTCGCTTTCTTCAATTCTTTTTTAAGGGTTTAATGGCGCCGTCATTCATATTCTTCCCAATCGATTGTATATGAATACCCAATAAAGGATCCAAATGAATGGGGAACATAAAGCTCAAAGGTTCCGACTGCTCCCGGCAGCAGCGTCGCATCTGTGGTAATTCCGGAATCAAATGTGTGATAGCTACCACGGATAAACGTGGTTAAGGTTTTGGTCTCTCCGCTCCAGTTTTTCCGAAAAACAAAATCAACTTTTACAAAATCCGATCTTCGTCCGCCTATGTTTTTAATCTGCCCGGTAAAAATGATGTTTCCCTGATTGTCTTTCTTCTCTGTGATGTTTCCCATCAATACACAATTCGCAGAAAACTGTCTGCCTGCGTCTCTGTTAAGCGGACTTGGTGATGTGTATTTCGGTTCTGCCAATTTCGGCATTGGGGGCGGAGTATAGCTATCTCTGATTTGCTCGGGGACATACTCCTGTTGCTCTTCTGTAACAATATTATCAATCACCCTCACAATATTTGTTCTTTCAATGATTAAATAACCAACAAGCGTTTCGATTTTAAGGGTTTTGTCATCTTGATAAATGATTTTACCAAACACGGTGCTGCCGTTTTTCAAAATTATCTCTTTTGAATAAATCGCAAGCGGATTTACCCACATCTTGCTAAGCGACTTCAAATCTTTTAACTCGGTGTTGAGATGTTTGATTTCCGCAGCCATTTTCTTTATCTCAAAACTCAGTTCGTTCATTAAATAATCTTTGGCTGGTCCTTCTTTTACTTCTCCTGTTTCGATTGTAAATACTTCATCTATCGGGGGTGGGGCTTCCGTGGTAATTGGTTCTTTCGGGATGTTCAGCGTTAATACAATATCTTCAGCGTCGCCATCGACAATAGTAACGGGATAAAACGCCCGGCCAATGTCGCCTCCATCGGCCTCAAGTGTGTACTCTCCCGGCATCACCTTTTTAAATATGAACTTTCCTTTTTTAAACAAGCCGCCCGTGGTGGTTCGCTGGAGTTCTGCGCGCTCCTCTCCCAATAACAAAACGGTTATGTTTGATGTCTTGTCTCCGGATGAATCCTTAACAACCCCTTTAATAGAAAAGTCCTCTGCAAAAACAACGGACAAAAAGAATGTAAGAATTGCAATAAGGTAAGTGGTCCTTTTCATGTTCGCCTCTATTTTCATAATATGTACCTCGGATTGATAACACCCGCCCGAATAAAGGACGGATACGGGTTCATATTACCCCAATTTCAGCACGGATGTCAAGATAAAATCGTACTGTTTTTTTACGATTTTAGCCTCTAAGCCTGCGGTTTCGGCGGGTGCCGACCATCTCTGCACATTGTTTGACGCATTCAATCCACTCCATGGGTGCAGCATTCACACGTTTTGCCTTCAGCTTTTTCAAATGCCTCTCGACCTTCTTTAAGCGCAAACCAGGCAATCAATACTGCACCGGCTGAATCAATTCCGCCGATACCGGTTAATGCATACCCAATACTTGAGGCCAGCAAAACAATCGATAGATAAAAACACACCTTTGTGCAGTTGGCATCTGAAAGAATGGCGTCGGATTTTAATTCCTTGCCGACTTTGACTTTGTAGTGAATAAGCAACCACATCGTCAAAAGAGAGATCGTCGAAATTACAATTCCCCAAAATGTTGTTTGGGGGTGATGGTTCTGAAAAATATTCAATCCGGCAGTAACGAGCAATCCTGCTGTGAGTAAATAAAATGCTGTTCCGGTTATTTTTAATGCTGTTTTTTCAAAGCGATCCGGGTTTTCGTTTTCATTTCGACGAATTCGAAAAATCATGTGCCAAATTCCAATACCGGAAATAACTTCGACGAAGGAATCCACACCAAACCCAAATAGGGCGAGGGTTTCATCATCCATGCCGAAATACACCGACACCATCCCTTCCAAAAGATTGTAAAATACGGTGATTTGTGCCAGCGCCAGCGCGATTCGAAATAGTGTTTCTTGCCTTTTATCCATGGGTATTTCCTGCGTAAACTTGCTTTTAACCGGAGGTAAATTAACCTTGAAATCCATTACAAACCGCTTTCATTTCAGCAAAGATGTCAAAGCCGCTCTCGAATCAGGGAAGCCTGTTTTAGCGCTTGAATCCACAATTATCGCCCATGGAATGCCCTTTCCGGATAATTTGGAATTTGCTCAAAACGCCGAGGATATCGCCCGAAAACGCGGTGTTGTCCCGGCAACCATCGCGATTTTGGACGGCGTCGTTCATATCGGGCTTGAAACCGAATCTTTGAAACAACTCGCCAAAGGGAAAAACATTGAAAAGATCGCCGTTCGGGATATTTCGCGGGTGCTTTCCCAAAAACGTTCCGGGGCAACCACCGTCTCCGCGACAATGAAATTGGCACATATGGCGGGAATCTCTGTTTTTGCAACAGGCGGTATTGGTGGTGTGCATCGCGGAGCAGAAACGACGTTTGATGTTTCTCAAGACCTAAAAGAATTAAGCCGGACGCCGGTTATCGTTATTTCGGCTGGGGTAAAGGCAATTTTAGATATCCCGAAAACATTGGAGGTGCTTGAAACAGAGGCTGTGTCGGTATTGGGATATAAAACCGATGAGTTCCCGGCGTTTTATTCACGGGGGTCCGGCGTGGCCGTTTCAGCCCGAGTCGATTCACCAACAGAAATCGCAACACTGTATCTGTCCCACATTGATTTGGGCTTACGCTCCGGTGTTCTGGTTGCAAATCCGGTTCCGAAAAACATGGAAATTCCCAAGCCCGAGATGGAGAACCATATCCATACCGCACTTGAAGAATGCACATCAAAACTCATCTCCGGGAAAGCCGTTACGCCTTTTTTATTAAAACGGATCGTCGAACTGACCGGCGGACGCAGCCTTAAAGCCAATATCGCCTTGGCGTTAAATAATGCAAAACTTGGTGCGGAAATTGCCGTTGAGGTAGGACGGTAGAAAAAAAGTGAGTGGTGAGTGATGAGTAGTTAAACGTGGATATTACATGAAGAAAAAACCTGTTTGGCTGGATTGTGATCCGGGGCATGATGATTGTTTTGCGATTGCGCTTGCGGCATATCATCAAAAATTAAACTTGCTGGGTATAAGCACGACAGGGGGAAACCAGAGCGTCGAAAAAACCACCAGTAATGCGCTTTCATGGTTAAGTCATATCGGGAAATCAACAATCCCTGTCTATCGGGGGGAAGCAAATCCGCTTGTGTTAAAACCTCAAATCTGTGCGGAAATCCACGGTGAGTCCGGGCTGGAGAGTTTTTCATCTAGCCAAGAGCATTTAGCCACTGCGCTTAAGCCTCAAAAACAAGGGGCGGTTTCAGCAATGGCTGAAACCATTCTTCGCTCAGCCGAACCTGTGACGCTTATTGGGATTGCACGGTTAACTAATATCGCCCTTATGCTTCAGCGGTTCCCTGACGTGACGCAGAACATCGAACAAATCGTTCTCATGGGCGGTGCGCTTGGGGTGGGCAATACCCAGCCCGTTTCAGAATTTAACATCGAGTCGGATCCGCATGCGGCAGAAATCGTTTTTAACGGCGCATCGCAGGATTATAAACTTGTCATGATTCCGCTGGAAGTCACCCATCGTGTTTTGGTTACGCCTGATATTTTTCGGCGGGTACGCTCATTGGGTGAATTTGGGTTGTTGTGCGAAGATTTATTGCTCTTTTTCAAAGACCCCTATGAACCTGTCTTCGGTTTTCCCCCCCCGCCGCTTCATGATCCGTGTGCCGTCTATTATGTGACCAACCCCGAACAGTTTACGACCCGGCTTGTGAACGTTGAAATTGAAACGTCTTCGCCACTCAGTCTTGGGCAAACCGTCGCAGATATGTACTCCAGGACTGACAGAACCCCGAATGTAATCGTCGGGACAGATATAAACACAGAACGGTTTTGGGAAACAATGTTAGAAGCACTGAAGGCGGTGACGCGTGCGTCGGACGCTGGAGAATAATCCTGGGATCGTTAGAAAATCGATTTCTTTGTCGGTGTTTCGTTATTGTTTTTGGATTTTGGTTTTTGGACAACCCCCTTGATCCCCCTTTTTAAAGGGGGGAATGATCTGGTAAGCACTTCCTAAAAAGTCTCCATTACTAAAGGGAGATTTAGAGGGTTGTTCAACCTGTCTCGTTTTAAACTTGGTTGTTAACCTTGTTTTAGTCGGGTTGGTTGTGTTTCTTTCTTTTTTATCCAATCTTCAATCTCTTGGAGGACATAATCCAGCCCTTCTTTTATTTGATCGTTGTCAAACCGAAGAACTGTCAAACCAATGGATTCTAAATACTCTTGCCTTTTCAAGTCTTGTCTTTCTTTTTTGTAATGACTTTCACCATCAACCTCAATAACCAGGCTCAGCTTTGAACAGAAAAAATCAACGATGTACTCCCCGATTGGTTTTTGTCGCATAAACCGGTATCCCATCATCTGTTTGCCTTTTAATCGCACCCACAAAAGAACCTCTGCCAATGTTGAGTTGTTTCGGAGGTTTCTGGCTAATTGTTTCAATTTTGGATTGTAGTAAATTTTCATTTTTTTTATTTTTGGATTTTGGATAACCCCCTTGGTCCCCCTTTTTAAAGGGGGAATGATTTGGTGAGCGCTACCTGAAAAACGGAGAAGAGTCTGCGTTGTGAATCACTTCCTAAAAAGTCTCCCTTAATAAAGGGAGATTTAGAGGGTTGTTCAACCTGTCTCGTTTTTTTGCGCGTTATGGTGTGCAGTATACAAACAATCCATTGGACTCCGCACACCCAAAGTACCCGTCTTCATCATATGGGTATAAATCATTGTGGTACGCAAGTCTTTATGTCCTAGAAGTTTCTGAACCGTGCGAATATCATATCCGTTTTCCAACAGATGAGTGGCAAATGAATGCCTTAATGTGTGAACGCTGCCCGACTCGTTGACCTCCGCTTTTTTGATGGCTTTTTTCAACGACCTCTGTACTGAGGTTTCTGATCGATGAGATCGCCGCAGTTCTCCATCAAGCTTGTGTGGAGATATTTTTTTGGACGGAAACACATATTGCCAGGCAAATTCCCGGTTGGCGTTCGAATATTTCCGACTGATACCGAACGGCAAATACACCCGCCCAAAACCGTCTTTTAAATCGCTGTCGTGAATTGCTTTAACAGAGTCTAAATGTTTTTTCATTTTATCAATCAGAGTTTCAGGAAAAACACTCACGCGATCTTTTTCTCCTTTTCCATCACGAACATATACTTGCTGTACCTCAAGATCAATATCCTTTACACGCAGGCGAAGGCATTCCGACAAACATAAGCCCGCACCATAAATTAGGCTTGCCATTAACCAATTAACCCCGGTTAAATGTTGAAATATTCTTGGGATTTCTTCTTGAGTAAAAACCACAGGAAGATAGTCTGACTGTTTTGCGCGAACGGTGTTTATATCGGTGTTCAGAGGCTTTTTCAGAACATGTTTGTACAGAAATATGATGGCATTCAACGCTTGGTTTTGTGTTGAGGCCGAGACCTTTTGTTTAATGGCAAGGTGTTCTAAATAGGACTGGAGGTTCGCTTCATTCAAGGATAACGGATGCCGTGTTCCGTGAAACCGGATGTATCGCTTTATCCAGTTCACATAGGATTTTTCTGTTCGTCTTGAGTAGTGACGCGTGCGGATAGCAATGCGAGCCTTATCAAGAAGTTTAGGTTGCTTTTTTGAATTGGTCATTATTAGATTACCTCATGAATTATCAGCCGGAACTTACGAATATACCCCCCGACGCGCAAAACTCTTTAAGCTGTAATTCATCAAACAATAATAACGTGGCACGGTGGGGTATCGCGGCTTTGACGCCGTATATTAACCGTTAGATTTAAAAATATTAATAAGGAATGTATTAGATGAACAAATTCTCTTTTTTGCTATTACTGTTTATAGGATGTGCTGGGAACCTTCATGTTGATGTCTCATCAAAACAGCAAGAACCAATTACCAGTATCCATATTCTTGATAGTTCCATTTCATACAAAGTACCAAAAGGCTTTTTTGTTCTCCCATTAGGACCCTTTGTTGGAATGGCAATGTGGGATAAAGAAGCTGAACTGGCGCCAGGGATAGGTAGTACGCAGATACATATTGAAAAATATTTAAAGGACAAGGGGATTAATACGACTTATGGATCTGAAGAAAATATACCAAATGCTCCTGATTTGTTTTTAGTCTATCAGGATATTTGGAAATGGGATTTTAAAAACTACTTATTTGTTCTTAAAATATGTCTAATTGACCCTATCACGGGTGAAACAATAGCTGAAGGTACATATAGAAGTTCAGAAGGTGAATTTCATGATTTTGCGTCGTCTGAACGCGAAGTTCCTAACATACTAGATGCAATCTTTAAACAATTATAGTTTTTTTAGAATAAAACTACACCAATCAAAGAACAGCTTAACTGAATTTATATTGTTTTTAAATCTAACACGCACTGCTACGGACGTGATGGGCAGGAAGCGTTGAAAAGATGATTTTAAAGTAAAATATGTTAATTTCAGTACAAATGAGTTATACCAACAACAATCACGCCGCAGAGCTATCTCGTTAGGCTACAAAAAAAATGGAAATTCGATGAAGTTAATTCAAATGTTTATTCT
>JACNKV010000076.1 GCA_014381855.1 Fidelibacterota bacterium
GATTGAGCCGGTACGATTGATGGACGATATGGAAAAAATGGGAATTAAAATAAAATTACAAACCGCGAATGAGCGAGAATAAAAAACGAATAAGAAATTATTTCGGAAATAAACTATGAAAATGATAGTATTACCTAAAAGCTGTTAATGTTCTGTTTATTTACATTAGCGTGCTTGCATCCCGTGTTTTCTACGGGGTTTGTTGCGGGGAAAATTAGCGTTCATTAGTGGCAAACAAGGAGTAAAAATGCGACATAAACTTTTAACAAAACTGGCTGATTTTATTAGTTCAAAACCATGGTGGTCAGGACTGTTACTGTTAATCGCCACCGTTGTACTTGGCGGGATGGCGGCACAACTCACCTTTACAACATCAATCACCAATTTGATGCCTGACGAAGATCCGATGGTGCAGGAATTCAACAAAGTAATGGACGAATACGCCGGAGCGGCATCCATGCTGGTGGTTGCCGAAGGAGATGAAAAATCCCTGACAAAATTTGCTGAAAATGTTGCTCCACAAATAGCCGTGTTGAAGGAGTACGTGAAAAAAGTGGATTATAAATTGCCAAGAGAATTATTGGCTGATCACGCTCTCATGTTGATAAACACTTCCGATTTAAAAAACAATCAGTCTATTTTCGAAGATCCAAACTTAACCGGATTTTTGACAAATCTGAACGATAGCTTCGAAAAAGAATATATTCAAAGCGACGAAAAAATCAGCGGGCAAGAGCAAGAAGAAGACATCATTCGGTTTTTAGACGGTATCCAAACCTTTACTACAATATTGGATGATGCGCTAAAAGGAAGCACGGATAATGCTGGAAAGAAAGCTGCGGATGCCGTACTGTTCGGAGATAATTACTACCGTAGCTGGGATCGTCAAATGCTGATTATGCAGATTATCCCGACTTTTAGTTTTATGGATATCGAAAAAGATGTGGATGCCACCAATATCATTGAAAAGATTGTCCATGAATCCGCAGATAAATTTGGAGTAAGCGCCGGACTTACCGGATCTATTCCATTGTCGCGCGATGAAATGGTTTCCGTTGAAAACGATTCGTTTACCATCACACTTTTTGCGCTATTAGGTGTTATGATATTATTCTTTGTAGCGTTTCGAATGTTTATCAGTCCGATCCTTGCCATCATTACGCTGATTTTTGGCGTGACTTGGGGGATGGGTGTGGCTTGGCCCATCGTCAAACAATTGAATTTAATGACATCGATGATGTCTGTGGTGCTGATTGGTCTGGGTATTGATTTTGCGATTCACATTATTTCTGTATATACCGAAATGCGGCGAAAAGGTGAAGGGGTTCCGGACTCTCTGCGATACACGCTTCAAAAATCCGGGCTGGGAATCATCACCGGGGGATTTACGACCGCTGCCGCATTCTTAACAATG
Organism: Fidelibacterota bacterium; assembly: GCA_014381855.1. Taxonomy (GTDB): domain Bacteria; phylum Fidelibacterota; class Marinisomatia; order Marinisomatales; family JACNKV01; genus JACNKV01. The sequence goes on from JACNKV010000076.1 coordinate 1,415, forward strand.
GCGATTTCACGCACCGAAGGACTGAAAGAATTCGGCGTAGTATTGGGAGCCGGAATTGTGATGACGATGATTGCCGCCATTACGGTCTTGCCCACATTACTGGTTCTGCACGAGAGGTTGATGATTAAAATCAAAAAGAATTTCAAAATACGGCCAAAAGATATTTCGTATCGGTTTCTTGGATCTACCGCTGCTAGCATTGCCGGAAAATGGAAAATTAGTTTAGCACTTATCCTCATTTTACTCCTCTTTCTTGGATTTCGGGGTTCAACAATTACCATGGATTATAACTATCTAAATATGGAACCGAAAGGACTAGAATCCATTGAGCTACAGGATAAAATGATCGAAAAGCTGAACATCAGTTCCGATTATGCATACATCACGGCCGCATCAACTGAAGAAGCCCATGTTATTACCGAAGCCGCCAAAGATATGTCCACATCGGGGATGGTGCAGTCCATTGTCGATTTTCTACCGCCGGAGAAGGAACAGATAAAAAGAAGCATGCTGGTCAAAAAAATCCGTAACAGAATGAAAAACACACCGCTAAATAAAGCATTTTCAGTGAAGGATTTGCAGATGTTCATTGAGGAGCTGATCCGTCTGGAAATGAATTTGATTGAAGTGCAGGATATGGCAGTGTTGGGCGCACAGGACAAGGTGTATATGAAAGCAGGTTTGTTAGTCGGTTTTGTCCCCGAAGAAGATGATGAAACAATCTTATCATTACAGGAAAAGATCACCAAATTTATTCCCGATCAACATTCCGGCATGCTTTCAATGTTGATACAAAACTTTGATCAGCGCACTTCAAGTATACTAACGCGTATTCAATCATTTCACCAAGAGTTCGGAACTGCGTTTAAACCGGCTGTGATACGAATGGCAAACCCGGAACAGATCACCTTAGAGACACTTCCGGAAAATATTAAGAACCAATATGTGGGAAAATCAGGAGACAGCTTTTTGGTAACGGTTTTTCCGAAGGGCAATGTGTGGGATTTCCAATTTCTGGACAGGTTTACCAAGGAGCTGGAAGAGATCAGCCCAAGGTCTACTGGATTAGCGCCGGTATTTAAACGCCTAATGGATTTGATTGGTGCCGACGGAAAGAATGCAACGTTTTTGGCGCTGCTTGTTATTGTGGCATTATTACTTGCAGATTTTAGAAGTGTTCGAAAAATGGCTCTGGCTGTCGTTCCATTAGTGATTGGTGTCGTGTGGATGCTGGGCGTGATGGAAGTAACCGGACTGCAGCTGACCTTGTTGAATATCATGGCAATTCCGATGATCATTGGAATCGGGATTGATGACGGGGTTCACATCATTCATCGCTATCAGATTGAAGGTCGTACAGCACATAAAGCTGTTTTTGCATCCACGGGTAGAGCAGTTCTATTGACTTCTCTCACAACAATGCTCACGTTTGGATCATTATGGTTTGCTGTTTACCGCGGACTGGGGTCTATGGGAATTGCCTTGTTCATCGGGGTCGGGACATGTTTTTTGGCAACGATTTTAATAATCCCGGCGGTTATGGGTTGGGGTGAAA
>JACNKV010000138.1 GCA_014381855.1 Fidelibacterota bacterium
TGTCTCCTGTCTCCTGTGTTACTCAAAGACTTTAACCAATTCATCAAAAAGATTGCTCTCAGCCTTGATTCTATTCTCATTTCCCAAGACGCAGTATCGATTTTCTTTCATGAGTTTATCGACCATTTCGGCAATTTCTTTGATGTGTTCCGCGCGAGTGTTCAGGACTTCATCCCGGTTCTGCTGGATATCATCCTGAGAAATATGACCGATGTAGCGCGTGGCGGCAATACTGCCCTTCATTGAGGGTGTCAGCGGAGAATCGAGTTGAGAGATTGTTCCAATAATATACTTGCCCATCTCTTTTTCATCCGCTTCAAAATTGCGATAATAATCTGCCATTTCATCAAAAGCGTTTAGCGATTCGCTGAGATTCGGATCACGATACGTTCCCATAAACACATTCCCGCTACGGCTGAATGCGGAAAAAGCACCATAAGCACCACCTTGGACACGAATTCTGTTCCACAGATAATCTAATCCTGCTATTCCGGAAAAAACAGCCATCGACCCATTGTATTTATATCCAAGATTTCGGAAGTTAAACCCCTGAGCAACATATTGAACGTTAGCCGGTGTCAGCAAACCTTCGTTTTTTGAAGACAGTTCAAAGCTATACGTATGTTGTGATAATTCATTTGAATTCAATTTCTCTGACAATTGGTTGAATTCCGCAATAAAACCGGAATAATCTTCTTCTGGCTGAGTTACACTGACGAGTAAATTATGTTTAGTAAATATCTGGTTATAAAGCTGTACCAACTTCTTCACCAAATTGTCATATATATCGTCAAAGTTTTTTTCAATATCCGACATGAATTTATAGTAAGAAAGTCCGCTTGTCAGCTCGCTGTACTTGCCCGATTGCGAAAAGTATGAAAACAGTCTCGAAGAAGCCACAGAATGCCCTGCCTGGGATATGCTCATCTCCTGCCTTGATTTTAATTCCTGTATAATCTCACGAATTTTATCTTTATCGTCGAATATCGTATGATTAATAATTTCCTCCGTCAATTCGAGCAATTTCGGGAGTTTCGCCTGTAACACTTTTCCTTTAACAATCATCTTTGGATAATACACCGAATCATCGCCATCTTTTACAAAATTCCCGGCAGAGATGCTTATTCCACCCGTGTGGATATTGATCTCATTAGACAGATCTGAGTAATGGAAATTCTCGGTACTGATTTCCCCTAACAATTGGCTGAGTAACGGTAAGTATTGAATGTCTTCCTGAGAAACAACGGTAGTGTCAAAATACATTTTTACATACACAATTCCCCCGGTAAAGGCATTGTGAGTCAAAACCTTGATACCATTTTCTGTCTTTTCATTTATCAAAATTTCATCGGCTTCCCGTTTTATGTCTGACAATGTCAGCGATGGAATTTTCGCCAGATCTTCCGGTGAATCCGGTGTTGCCTGCCGTAATTTCAATTTCTCAGTTTGCCTAATCACATCTTCAATTTCCTCGTCAGACATATTCTTCTTCAGATCCGCCAAGTCCGCTTTGGTTTTTTCAGCTTTGACTTCAGCCAGATTTTTTTCAGGAGAGAGAATCAATACATTTTGGTGGTCATTATTCAGCAAATATTTTACAATCATGTCTTCAAAATACGACGTCGTAAGAGCCGATTTAATATTCGCGAGCTGTGTTTCATATTCAAGTGGCTTAACGGGATCGCTGTCATAATTCCACGTGTTCGCTGCCTGCATAAAGTAGACCAATCCCTTTGGGAATGACCCGAAATCAGCTTCCCTTAGATGAAATTCAGAGATATTGATAGCGGCTTCAATCAGTTTCTTATCCAACCCGGTTTTAACAATCTTTTGCAGGGTGTTTCTCACCAGATCGCTGAATTCTTCTTTCCGCTCACGTTCAGAGTTTTTCATCACAATGCTGAAAAACGGTTGACGAAGATGATTATTGTAACTACCGAACACGTCCTTACCTAATCTGGATTCCAACAGGGCTTTTTTCAACGGTGCCGCCGAAGATTCCATCAGCATATATTCCAGCATTCCCATCGCCATCCCTAACTCCAAATCGTCAGAATCACCGATAACATAGTTCATGCTCAAGTATGTTTTTTCCTGCTCATTTTCCTCAGCTGAAATCGGATAGTTCAACTCAACATCATCAGCATTCTTGAATGATTCCAGTAACGGTATGGCTGAATCAATGTTTATCGCAGTAAACTCATTCAGATATTCCTCATGGATAAACTTTAGTCGGTCTTCAAAATTACCATCCCCGTAAACAAATATCTTGGCATTGGACGGATGATAATAACGCTTATGAAATTCGATAAACTCATCATAAGTCAAATTTGGTATCTCATCAGGATCGCCGCCCGACTCAACCCCGTAAACGTGATCAGGAAATAGTGAATGCTGGATATTCCGAAACAGGATCTGCTCCGGGGATGAAAACGCACCCTGCATTTCGTTATACACCACACCCTTTAACGTAATCTCACTATCTTTATTGTCCAGTTCATGATGCCACCCCTCCTGCATCAATATTTCCGGCTGTTCGTATATTCTTGGGTGAAGTACTGCATCCAAGTAAACATTCATTAGATTCACAAAATCTTTTTCGTTCGTACTGGCAACCGGATAAACGGTCTTGTCCGAAAACGTCATCGCGTTAAGAAAGGTCTTCAAAGAGCCCTTTAATAATTCCACAAAAGGTTCTTTAGTAGGGTACTTACGCGAACCGCATAATACGGAGTGCTCCAAAATATGTGGAATACCTTTACTGTCAGCAGGTGGCGTGCGGAAGGATATGGAAAACACTTTATTTTCATCGTCATTCTCGATGTGCATCAACTCCGCTCCGGTATCATGACGGAATATTCTAACAACAGAATTAATTTCGTTGACGTATTTTTCTTCGGTTAAAGTAAATCCGTATTTTGTTTCGTTAAGTTTCATTAATATATCCTAGT
>JACNKV010000109.1:0-10469 GCA_014381855.1 Fidelibacterota bacterium
TTCAACGGTTTCCCAGAAAACGAATTATATGTAAAAGCGTAAGCCCTGATCTACGATAGATCTCCCCGCCGAAATCCCCAGAACCCGATAATGGCTGTAAGGAATCCAAGGAAAACAGGATAAACCATTGCCCACACTAAATATCCAATTCTTCCGAAAAGATCAAGAATTACGTAAGCAGAAGGACCCAACAGAACCAAATGAGGATCGAACAACAGCATGGCCGCTGTACGGAATGCCTGCAGCGGATTTGCCAACGCGATTCCAATTGCCGTTTCTGCGGGGAGGCCTTCACGGATGAGCGTCCCTAATAGAATCAAATCTAAAAACAGCAACAGAAATAGCCAAACAAGAAAAGCTGCTCCTTGAGCAACATCTGTAGATTTTGAGAAGGTTGATATGAGCATTCCAATGCCAAGAAAACAGATAATCATCCCGGCAAGTAAGCTAGTGTAGAGTAACACTTGTGTCCATGGAATTGCAACACCTTTGAACATTCCCCAAACGACCGCAAGCATCATTGCCATCAATACCGGCAAAAAGACGGTAATAAATCGTCCGATGAGTTTTCCCCAATACCAGGCGGCAAGCCCAACAGGGAGCGATAACATATATTCATAGACGCCGGCTTCTCTATCTCCGACGACGGAACGAACAGTAGTTATCAGCATAAAAATTGGCAGAATCGCCATTGTAATTTGAATATACGTAACGAGCAGACGTGATAAACCGGTGAATCCCATAATGCGGGATTCCGTTAGCCCGGAGACAAGTAGCCCAACCATAATGGTGCCAAAAACGATGGTATAGACAAAGAACCAACGTGAGCGAATAGATTCGCCAATGTCTGTTTTTGCCATGCGTATTAGGTGATGCATTCGTAATCCTTTTACATTGATGGATGTTTGTGTTTCATTTCTTTCATTTTTCTGTGCCGTACTTTATAAATACGATCAACCGACGCTTTGTAATCAATGGTTTTTTGATCACTCTCAAGGGTTGCGCCTAAACCGAAATCCATTGGTGTGATTTTACCGAGTTCGTAGAGCGCTTCTTCAGCATCAATCCAATCTCCCGTTTTAAAATCATTGACCCATATTTCTGTCCGCGGGTTACCTTTCCAGTCTTGCTTGTCAAGCCATAAGACAGCACATCCCAAGTCATCAAAGAAATAGAGTTTTGTGCGTTTTTCCTTTGGTGCGCCCCGGACTTGCGCCGAATAGTAATGATCGCTGACCGCCATTTTACAGCGTTCACAGATCACACGGTCCCACCTGACTTCAACGGGGCCTGTTTCATCTTTTTCCGCACAGGAAAAAAGCAGGAGTTGCAACCCTGCCACAATAAATACCCATTGAAGACGATTAAGTGTTATGTTCATTGTCATCCTCCTTCATTTCAATTCCTTTAATTAAACCCGCATATCGTGAAAGCACTCCAAGGAAACGCAATCGGTCAGGACCGGCGACTTGTCCCTGCCATTGACCATTGGTTTGAGTGAATCCCCATTCATCGATTGTTTTGGCGAAGGCTTCGTTATCTTGCGAAAGGTTAATTGTGCAATTCAAAATACTGTTCAAATCGACGACATCATCTACGTGATCGTCCAGAACAATTTGCCCAAGGTCTAACTCGACGACACGGTTGACCAGGGCGGCGACTTCATCCAGTCGGTGGCTGGAGATTATCATAGACACCCGGTTTAGACGTTCCGCCAGCAGATTAAAAAATACTTGACGTGCTTCAGGGTCTAAATTTGCAGCAGGTTCATCCAAGATGAGAAGGTCAGTATCTCTGCCTAAAGCGATGCCAATAAGAAGTTTTTGTTTTTCACCTCCGGAAAGTTTGACAAAGATCCGGTTGCGGACTTCGGAAATACGCAGACCAAGTTTTCTGGCTACAGAGAACATTTGTTCAGGATCTGCATTACAAAGATCTGCTGCAAAGTGTATGAGTTGAGATACAGACATTTTTAATGGGGGCGGTAATTGTGGGACAAATCCAATTCGTTTTAACACGTCGCGTCTACGTTTACGTGGAGAGAGATCATTAATCAAGACTTCTCCTTCAAATGTGTATTGACCAAGTAAACATCGGATTAGCGTTGTCTTTCCTGCTCCATTTGATCCCACAAGTGCCATGCGATCTCCGTGACCCAGTTCAAGATTAATTCCGCGTAAAATGGGTGTTTTTCGAAACGTCTTTTTAAGTGATTTCAATTCTATCATATCAGCGATATCTTTCGTAATGAGTGGTAAGTAACATTTTTTAAATTTATGAACCTAATCCCTTGAACTTGAACAGCAAGGAGTCTGTGGGGCAAACCTCTACGCATCGTCCGCAACGCGTACAATCGGCAGGAATATCCACGATAGGCTCATCTGCTCGTTTTGCTTTTGTGACTTCCAGTACATGTGGTACGAGGCATACTTTTCGACATTCACCATCATGATGACAAGAGTCGAGATGATATTGAACTTTCATCGGAGACGTGGCTCCAACGATGCCGTATGTTAAACCGATTGGACATACATATCGGCACCATGCTCGTTGTGAGAAAAATATTTCGAAGAGCAAGATAAGTGTAACCCAAAGCAAAGCCAATCCCGGTCCGTAAATGAGCGCTCTGCTTATAATTCCTGTTGGCGAAATTGTCTCATAAACAGTATAACCGCTCAGAAAAGCAAAAACAGCGAAAATTATCCAAAGCCATGTACGGGTACGTCGATCAAATTTAAAGTTTTTTGCCCATCCTTTTTTATAGAGTTTTACATGAAGAATTTCAGCCCATTCTGCGAGGATGTGATATGGGCAAACCCAACTGCAAAATGTTCGTCCACCAAGCAGCCACCACATGATAAATACAGTGACGGTTCCAATTAATAGATTAATCAGTACCTGTTTAAATGCAAGCATCACTTGCAGGGATGCATTTAAATCTGCCAAATGAAATCCGACAAATCGCGAACCGGTTAATGCACCCTCTAACATTTGAATATCCAGTTTGTAGGAAAGGACAAACAACAAATTGGTAACTATTATGACAAGCCACCGCCGCCGCCGCCAATATGTATTTTTTCGTGAAGTTTCTTTTGTTCGGCCAAACTCCTCTTTAAAATCAGCTGTACGTTTCCCGGACTGTCTTTCGTGAATGACTTTTGCATCGTCGGAAAAATTGGCAGGGTCAGGTTTTCCGGGTTTTCCGCCAAAAAGTGTGCGGAATGATTCTTTTAATTTGCTCATATTAATATTCTCCCTGACCCCGGTCTTTCTTTCATCACAATGACAGGGGGTTCTGCCGGACAGATCATTTCACACACACCGCATCCGACACAACCGTCGAGTATTTCCGGAAGGAAAGCCTTTTTACCGTTGACAATTCCCATCTCTTTCATACGGATAGCCGGTTCAGGCGGACATTGCCGTTCTTCGCCGGAAGGAGGGTTTCCTGCTTCGCACATATCAATACGAATCTCAATGGGGCATTGCCGAACACAGAGTTCACAGCTTTCCAAATCGTACGGATGTTCATTAATAGCAATGGGATTCCAGCGGTCAATTTCATTATACCGGAGTTTTCCCTCAAAATCGTTCCCGCGTGCCAGTCCTTTAAATCCCTTCCCTTGTGCGGCTATGCATTGTTCCGGAGCGACGACCGCTGCGACCGCCATCTCTGCCTCATGTGAATAATTGATGTGATGTGTCAGAGCTCCGGTGGGACAGGCGAGGACACACTGCAAGCCATCGCAGGAGAAATCACAGGCTTGGTCACGCGGTTCAATAAACGGAGTACCGATACCAAATCCGTCTGTAATATCTGCAACTTTGATTGCTTCCACCGGACAGACTTGAATACACTGCCCGCATTTAATGCATGAGGCTAGAAATTCTTTTTCATTAAGAGCACCCGGAGGACGCATTTTCTTTACCCAGCCCTTGATCACGGGAATAATTCCCATGAGAGCGGCACCAACAACCGCAGCACCCAAGGAAAGACTTTTTAAAAATGTTCGTCTGGTTGTTTTATTTTTCAGCATGGTTATCTTATTTTTAGTATTACCGCAAAGTCTGTATTAACATCGGATTTAAAAATACGGACGGTCCTCATTTTTAGTCTCATCTTGTCCATTTAATAATTCTAACAATCGATCACGCCCGGCATCCTTTTTCGTCAATACTTCAGGCTCAATCGGAACGGTGCTTGGGATTGGATCATGCAGCAAAAGTAATGGGTCTGAAAAAGGAGCTAATCGTTCCAAAAAATCCAGCACTTCGAGCATAGGAGACCCCTTGAAAAACTGGGCAAAAGCCACATCTTGCCAAATACGATCCGCATAGCTATAAAGTTTGTAAGGAATATCACCAACTTGGTCATCATTTTGATCAAATCCTTCAAAGTCACTCCAGTAGTTGCCTTTCCATAGATGATGATCCGCACTCCCGCCTCCGCCAACTGAAACCTGTGTCATGTTCCCGACAAATTGATTCTCAATAAATTCATTGCCGTGCCAATCGTTGAGAAACCGGGCGCCTATTCCATTATAGGCGATTAAATTATTTTCAAAACGATTTACTGTTTCCGGCTGGAAGGGTGAAATATCTATGTATAAACCGCTGGCACAATACAGTATTTTATTCTGTTCAATAATCAAATCTGATGTTTCTTTGAAGCCGATTCCAACACCGGTAGGACCAGTTGCATGCGCAATTTGATTATTTCGGACAATAATGCCATCGCTGTACATCAGAAAAATGCCAACAGCGTTATTGTAGTAACTATTATCCTCAACAAGATTGTAGCGTGAATACATAAAATGAAGCGAATAGCGACTGTTGGATGCTTTATTTCCTTGAATGGTATTGTCCGCTGAATACCAAATGACCATATCTCTGGAGTTTGTTATTTCATTATGTTCAATTTTATTATTGAAACTATACCATAGACGAACGGCATCACCACGCTGACCGAGTTCAAAATCTTTGGAGGAAATTTTATTTCGCCGGACAATACAATAATTTGATTGTTGTAAATCCACCCCAAAAAGGCAATTATCAATCACATTATCCTTAACGATATTGAAATTACCGCGTATCTGAATCCCGGAGTCAAGATCGTTGAGAGACTCCCCGGAATTTGTCAGGTGCAATCCCTTTATAGTTGCACCGTCAGTATTTAGGTAGATTACCGATCCTTTTCCGTTTGAATCGATCGTGACGTTATTTTGTCCGTCGATTGTAAGAGGAACATCAAGGATGACCGGTCCGGAGTAAATGCCCGGTTCAGGGATAAGAGTCGCGTTTTTTTCTGCGTTATCTACCAGTTCTTGAAATGAAGGATAAGAGGCAAAAACAAACGAAATAGAAAGAAAAGCGGACAGAGGAAGCAACCAATGTCTCATCCTCTGTAGCCGTAATTTCAACCTATGAGGGAGATGCCTATTTTTTTTCACCCTGATTGAGTTTGGATAAGAAAGCAAAAAGGAGTAATGCTGATGATGTCAGCATCAGGAAAAAGCCAATGTGCGGATAGGAATTTGTCGTAAACTGTGCGACTTTTCCCTGCCCGAATACCGTCGGCATAAATGGCTTGAGGGTGAATGCACCCATCGAGTTCATATTATGCCCGTACCAGCTTAACCATGCGGCATAAATAATGACAAAGAGAATCGGTAAAGCTATGGGAATCAGTACTAATAGTTTGTGCACCAAGCTGTTGGTTTTTCGGGCACCATATAAAAACCCGGCCATCATGAGGATAATAATCCAGAACAATATATTTGTAGCAAGTACCATGTTATTTACCATGGGATTGTTCTTTCCGGGATCATTAAACCACCGAGCAAGACTTGTCCGATAATGCCAACCTAATAGTTGTATTCCTGACCCGTTCCATTCTTCCTGCATCCCTAAACTTCTTTGATTGGATTCAAAAGCATCTTTTAAAAAGGCAATATCTTCCTCTTTTTGGGTTTTTGGTTCATCATTTTTTCCTTCAATTTCAACACCACTTTCAGCCAAAGATGCTTTCATACTGGCGATGAGTGCTTCTGCCGCAGACATCTCTTCATCGAAACTATCACTGTCTTCGCCTAAAGCAACAACGCGTCCGGCAATGAAATCTTTATGATGGTATTTTAATCCATTGGGGGCATAGAGAACGACGGAAAACCAAATAGCAATGAGCGTAAAGCCTGTCGCCAACGTGATTGTACGTTTTTTTGAATCATTCACAAGATATCCAAGGAGCATGACACCTAATAAGGATAATAAGAAAATGGAGATTAAAATCTCAATGGGTCCGCCTGCTGCTATCGGATACATGCCTACGTAATGATTGATTGTATCCATTTCGTGGACACAGTCCAAAGTGAGATCTTGGATTTCTTCTTTTTCAATGGCCTCACACCCGTTGAAAACACCATGGGCGTGAAAATGAATTTTTACACCATCCGGGAAGGATTCCGGAGGGTAATTCGGTGCTGTGAGTGATACCCACCAAATCGGTAAGGTGTAAATCGGAATTAAAAGAAGTATTGCCAAAATAACCGGCAATTTGGTTTGTAAAAAAGTTTTTGTTTGGTTCGTCATTTGATCCTCTTTTCTTTACCAATCAAAGTCAGGGTTTGTCCAGTCAACGCTTGGCGCTAGTTTTTCTGCAGGGACAGGGATACGAGAGACGTAGTTTATCACCATTTTCATATCATCGTCCGTGAATTCAGCAATTTGTTTTACCATGTCAGGGTTTGCATTTCGGCGTTTTCCGTCACGAATCCATTCAAATTGGCGAACCATATATGTATAGTGCTGTCCATGAATCAACGGATAAAATTTTTCTGCGTTTCCTTCACCTATTTCTCCGTGACATTCCACGCAATTTTTTTTATAGAGTTCCTCGCCTTTTATAAATTCCGGAGTTCCTTCTTCCCATTCTCCTTTTGAATTGTTAGGTGTCATCGGAAGTTTTTCGATATATGCAACAACATCCGCGATGGATTGAGCACCTCCGATTGCGCGAGGTAAGGCAAATGGATACATGGTTGGATTGTCACGGTTTCCTTCGCGGATATCCGCCAACTGTTTTATTCCAACTGATGCAAGCTGACCGGCGAGTTGAGGGAATGTTCCTTCATTTGTTCCCCATCCTTCAGGAAGATGGCAGCCGGAACAGACCTCGTAAACATAAAGTCCATTTTCTAAATCAGGCGTTAAGTTAAGCGCATCAATACGTTCACTTTCGCCAACCATCCATTCATGGTCATTAGCTTCTTGAGCCATAAGTGGTATTAAAAATATGATGATAAATGATGTAAGGATAAGATTTTTCATTGTTTTCTCGTTCGTGATTAAATGGTTCTATTAGGATTGGTGATTTGTTAAGGTGCAAGCTTGGAAATATAGTCTGCAACAATTTCAATTTCTTCATCATTAACTAAAAACATCACTCCATTCATTGCCACGGACATCCCATTGGTACGATCCCCGCTTTTGATATCCCTTATTTGTTGTAAGGCGTATTCATAGTTTTGACCGGCGATTTTTGGGTATTCAGGCATGATAGGTGTTTTTCCATCTCTGCCGTGGCAAGTAAAACAGGTTTTTCTCCGGAATAATCGGGAGCCCGGTGATCGTCTGCCTGGAGGTGGATACATAGCTTCTCCGCGGGGGAGGTTGGAAACATAATCAGCTAAAGTCTCCAATTCATCATCGGAAACTAATTGCATAATTCCATGCATGGCTGCTGTTTGACTGTTATCTCTGGCTCGGCTTTTAATGTCCTGCATTTGCTGCCTAATATAGTCAATATTTTGACCGGCAATCTTTGGATAGATAGGTGCAAGAGGGGTTTTACCATCCTTGCCATGACAGGTAAAACACGTTTTATCGTGAAAGAGTTTTGCACCGGCTGAATCACTCGCAACGGTATTGTTTTGAGTTTGCCGAATGCTGTTTGAAGGCTGTAACGTATTTATATTGCTTTCGTTATCTGCCGGGCTTAGTGCCATAAAAATAGGTATAACAATAACCGGCATTCCGTATGTAATCAGTTTCTTCATATCCTTTGACTTATTTAACAAACAAATAAAAGGAATTGTAATAAAATAACTTTATCATAATTGCACACCTTATTTCACAACAATTCCTAGGACGGGTTTCGGGTGGAAATGCACCTGAAACCCGTCTATGTATTTACGTAAAATTACCCTAAAATCAGGGTGATTGCAAAACGCTTACTTGATTTTTCTGGCTCCGTGTTCGTCAAGATATGTTTTTGCACGCAAGCCAAGATCGGCTGTTTTAACCTGATACTGCCACCATTGGTTTGCCCAGAGCATAGCGTTTTGCCAATCTTCCTTCTCGGCAGCTTGCTCCGCTTTCTTTTTAGATTCTGCTGCGAAACCGAGTTGGTCTACCGCATCCTCTACTAAAGCAACTACTGTGGCAAAATCCGTATAGTTATGGCTGGTGATGTATCCTACAACCATATCGATGACGGCTTGGGTTTCAATATTGACCCCAACTTGTTTTTCGTAGTCTGCTTTGGAGTATGAATGGCCAACGCCCATTTCCTTTTTCTTATCTTTGTATCCCTTGGGTTTGACCAGCAGATACCCCTGCATCTCCAAATGAAGTGCAGAGCAGAATTCCGTGCAATAGTACGGGTAAACTCCCGGTTGATCTGCCGTAAAGGTTGTCGAAGCAGTTTTGCCCGGTTCGATGGAAAGCTGTACATTTTGTCCGTACATGGCGAACCCGTGTACTTCATCTTGTGCACGTTCTAGATTTGTCAAGTGAATGGAAACAACATCGCCTTCGTTAACCTCGATAATTTCAGGGTTAATATGAGAGCGGATTAATGTTCCATACACATCCACTTTATTCCCGGTGCGTGTTGTTTTCTCGCGTCCTGCACGTGTTCGATATTTTGACGGTGCATCAGACCGACTGTTCCACCCGGATTTATATCGTACGGCAGGTTTGAGTTTATCAGCACTGATTGCGACGGCATAATGCGGTTCACCTAGCGGCACTGGCATATCGTAGAGTAGTTCCATGTTTGCACCACTGATATCGATCAACTGATGGTTTTGAGGATGTAACGGTCCGACCGGATTAAAGCGGTCAATAGACAGTTTATTAAGAGCGACCAAGTATTTTCCACTCGGGGATTTTGTATCACCTTCCATCGTCATTAAGTGGCCGACATTATAGTGAATCGGGATATCATCCAAAACTTTACCTGTTTTGTAATTCCACTTAGTGATTTTTGAGTCCACATAGATAGATGTATAACAGACACCATCCTTGGAGTCAAATTGGGTATGCAATGGACCAAGTCCCACATTTACTGAACGTTCCAGTGCAGTTTTCAAGGCAATAATCGGTAGGCCATAAGGATCCGTACCTTCAAAGTCTTCATTCGCAATAGCGTCCATTATCTTTGCAAAACTATACACCCATGTGTGGCTGTCAAGTTTTCCTGATACGATAATATGTTTACCATCTGGTGTAACATCACAACCGTGAGGACTTTTCGGTTCAGGAATCAGAAACATTAGATTATACTCAATTGCCTGTTCCATCGTGATCAGATACTGTCCGTTAACTTTATCAATTTTTCCTTGCTGGACTAATTCTTCTGCTTTTTTCCAGTTGGTAACATGAAGAAAGTCAGTATCTTTAGATGAGCATCCTGCTTCAAAGGGCGGCCGTCCTCTTTCGATACCGCCAATGTAACGCTCAGAACAGAAAGAATTGGTAAAACCCCAGCCATAACTTGGACCTTTACCGGCATCGGAAAGATCCTGACTGTATGGAGGCATTTCAAAAGTGAAAGATTCATCAGGAATGATGCGTCCTTTTTCACGATTAAATTTCCAGTAGGTCAGTCCGCCACGATATTTTTCGTTGAATTCTTCAAGTGGTACGTAGTCACTGGTAATTGGACCTGCATATTGACTGGCTTCGATGACGTATTCGGTGTTTGGAGTTACGAAACAGCCACCGTGGTCAGATTTAAAGAACGGATTGACAACAATCTGCTTGGTCTCGAAATCATGTAAATCTACGACAGCAACACGCGGATTAGCTTTGTCATTGATGAATAAATATCGGCCATCATAATCACCGTCAGTTTCGGATATCGCAGGATGATGTGTATCTCCATATGTGATATCTTTTCCTCGGATTCGGCCTTGAGCAAGAATAGCTTTGGACTCATCATCATATCCATAACCCTGCCATGGCTCGGGTGTGAAAACTGCGACGTATTTCAGGATTCTCATTGAAGGAATCCCGTAGACAATCAGCTGACCACTCTGTCCGCCTGAGCTGAAACAAACAAACTCATCACGACCGCCAGTAGGTGTGTACGTTTTTGCAGCTGCTAGGATGTCTTTTTCGGTTAACCCACGCTCCTGCATGACCTTTTGTAAGGCGGATTGTGACCACACTTGACTTGTCATAAACAG
>JACNKV010000109.1:10648-14853 GCA_014381855.1 Fidelibacterota bacterium
ATATAAATTTTGACTTGACTAATTCCACGTAAAAAGCCCCGTAGAAAACACGGGATGTAAACACAAGCACACAGGATTGTAAACATCACCCAATATCTTCGGAGTAAATTTATCTGAATTTAATGAGTCCGCTCTTTAATACAATTCAAACTTCGCCAAACGACCATCCAGCCCACCGTTGGCAATTGGTTTTTTCCAGGCGGGCTTGAGTCCGATATTCTTCAAGTACTTCCGTTCACCGAAATAAATGTAGGCAGTTGATCCGGTGCATTTCTGTTTTAAGAAATCGCCTAGATTTTTATAAAACTCCTCGATATTTCCATCACGACCAAGGCGTATTCCATAAGGTGGATTTGTGACAATAATACTGTCCTTAATCCCTTCCAGAGAAAAGATATCATGTTGTTCGATATTGATATTCTCATCGGCATTTAGCATCGAAGTGTTATACCTCGCATTTTTCACAGTCCTGATTGAGATATCACTTCCTGAGATTAATCCTTTGGCGATCACTTTTTTGTTTCCGTCACCGGTATATTTTACTTCTTCCCAGATGGATTCACAATAGTCGGGCAACATTTCAAACCCAAATTTACGGCGAAGAACCCCAGGTGGAGTTTTCGTCGCATGGAGATACGCTTCACAAAGGAGAGTCCCCGAGCCGCAGAGGGGGTCGTATAATGGTTTTTCTCCGTTCCATCCTGTATGTTTTATGATTGCTGCCGCGAGGGTTTCTATCATTGGAGCTTGTACACTTCTGCGGCGATATCCACGCCGATGCAAAGACCCGCCGGAGGTGTCCACACTGATGGTAGCTTTATTTCTGTTGATGAAAAGATTTAACCATAAGTCGGGTTCTTTTGTGTCAACAGACGGACGAAGACCACGTTGTTTTGTAAAATGGTCAGCAACGGCATCCTTCAAACGCAAAGCTGCAAACTTTGAGTGTTTGATGGTACTATGTGAGACAGAGGAGAAAATTGCGAACGTATGATTGGGATTGATGAAATCATCCCAAAATATTTTCAATGCCTTTTCGTAAAGTTCGTTTTCTGAATGACAGCTAAATGAAATAATCGGTGCCAGAATTCGGTTGATGAGCGTGGAATTATAATTGATTGTATAAAGAGCCTTTTGTGAAGCTGTGAAATATATTCCACGAAAAGTCGGACTAATATTTTTTCCGCCCAGAGATTTCAATTCTTCGGTGGCGATATCTTTTACATCGTCAGGTACTTGTGCAAAATAACGGTTTGTTTTTTGGTAATCGTAGTAAGACATTGTTTAGGGCTTAATAAAAGGCTGAAGCCTTAATTTAGGGGGTTGGAGTTTATTTAAAATACATCCGAAGTTTGAAGTTTACCCATAAGGGTTTAAATGACGTTGTCGCATTGTTTACATCGTGTTTTAGAGAATCTGAAGTATTAAATCTATCGAAAGGAGGGATGCCGCATTAATGCAGCATCCCTCAAACAGATCAACCGAACGAAAATCCTTCCGGTAATTCAGACTCTAAGGTTCCTTGTGGAACCCAGGCAAGATCAATGATGGTAAATGTTGGACTTTTTGTTTGAAAGATCGGAACGACTTTCATTCCCATTTCCGGTTCGCCGACGGGTAAATATCCCATGAGGATTGTCGATACACCTTCAAATTCCACATTAACAAAACGAATTGGTTTTTCTAATGTGTTGAATGCGCCTGTTCGTTCTGTAATCATGAATGTATGCACAGATGCCCCCTTGTTGGCGGTTTCTGTCATATCTACGATAGTGTTTTTCCACAAACAATCAGGACAGTGAATTCGGAAAGGAACAAAAACAGAACCATGTGCATCACAGTCTGGATTCTCGCATTTTGTTCCGAGAAGTTTTCCTTTACTCAGATTTTCGAAAAATGGTGCTTCACCACCATACATGTGAATGTGCGTAACATCCCTGGGATTGGTTACACCCATTAATTCACCTTCTTCATTGCGAATTGGATCATTCGGAAATGCATAATGAAATTTACCATTTAAGCGATATTTACCACCTTCTACACGTACTTTTCCGCGAGCTTCTGTACTCATGATTGTCTCCTTTCCAATTGATAATCGGGATGAACAAGGATAGTTGATGTCACATGGGAACCAACACCGGCATGACTGATTGCCATCCCGCGCTTGGCTCCTTTGACTTGCAAGTCCGTCCAGTCTGCCGGTTTTTCACGACCAAATGCTTCCCATTTTTTATCGTCACCGTGCATTTCTGCCCAGCGATTCCAAATATGCTGAGCGACTTCAATGGTTTGCATAATTCCGGTTGCACCCACAGCGTGCATATTACCTATTAAACCACCGGATAAGTTTGCCGGTAGTTCCCCGGGCTTTCCGGTATACGGATTCGTATGATAGCAATCACCGCTTTCTACGTAGGTTCGACCTTCGCCGTAAGGCCTGATTCCGACATCTTCGTAAGATTGAATATCACTGATAGTAAATGCATCATGAAGTTCAACCAAATCAAAGTCTTTGTTTGGGTCGACAACGCCAGCCATGCGATAGGCGTAGTAAGCTGCCATTCTTGCAGCAAGAAATCCGGTGAAACCTGGATAACGATCTCCACCCGGGAAGCGTTCTCCAAGGTCTTTGTACTGATCTGGCGTCTCATTCGGGAGGAGAGGGATGTCCATATCCCTGCGGTCAGCAACGCGGAGGGTGTGACTCCCTGCTGCAACATAAACCAGCAGCGGGTTGTCGGTCAACTCGTAAGCAGTTTTTTCATCTGCAAGGATAGCACAAGACGCACCGACGCTCATTAGGCAGCAATCCAATGCTCTGAGCGGATGAGCAACAACCGGTGAGTTAATCACATCTTCGACTGTAATTTTCATCGGTCCCTGAGCATGCGGATTCATGCGTGCATACCCGCGGTTTTTGACGGCAATTTCAGCCATGGTTTTCCGGAAGGACTCTTCCTCCTTGCCGAAAACCTGCCAGTATTTTTGCGCCATGACTGCATAATATCCTGTGTAAATATGGCCGAGAGGAGTTTCCCAATCTTTATCTGCTGCCGAAGCGATATAGTGATTTCCTTCATCGGTCGGGACTTCATCCATTCGTTCCCAACCCATAGCGAGGACACAATCTGAATATCCTGACGCAACGGTTTTGAAAGCTTCCCAGAGAGTTGAGCCTCCGGTGGCACCTCCGGTTTTGATTCCGATATTTCCAAGCGGATCCAGCCCAAGTCTGTCGTGAATAACGGACTCACCTAAAAGTTGATCGCCGAAGTGATCGGCAAAATGTCCGTAATAGCATGAGTGGATGTACCGTTTAAGATCTGCAGGGGTTTTTCCGATAAATTCTGCTGCTTCTATGAAGGAATCTATGACGAGTTCTTCGGTAC
The DNA here is from genome assembly GCA_014381855.1 of Fidelibacterota bacterium. Taxonomy (GTDB): domain Bacteria; phylum Fidelibacterota; class Marinisomatia; order Marinisomatales; family JACNKV01; genus JACNKV01. Next base: position 14,038 of record JACNKV010000109.1, read on the forward strand.
GTTTTTCCGGAATGGAACGTCCGAACTTTGACATCCCACCGGTGACCAAGTATACCGGTTTACTCATTTCCGGAACTTTTAATTGTTGTTTACTAAACGTAATCATGAATGATCCTTGAGTTAGTTGATGGTTAGAGAAATAATTTAACACTGGAAGTTAAGAATATCGGAGCTGAGACTCTAGATATAAATATGAGGAAAATCACATTTTTCATCATTTGGAGATTCCAAATGCACTATTATTTTCCAAAAAGGGTAGGATAGTTATCCATTGTCGTAGTTCTATTGTTTTAAATTTAACTCCTTAATCAGTTAATAAAATGGAGATTTCTTGAAAGATTTTAACCCTTTAGACCTTTATTCGAAGGAAGCCTTACACTACAAATATTCGGAATGTGCAAAAGCAATCGGCGGTAAAAACTATTTTCTGAAACTCTTGGAAGCCATTCGTGAAGCCGAACCTCATCCACTCATGTCCAAAAGTTGTAAATTTCATTTCTCTCTTGGGTCTGTGAGATGGTCAAAACCCATTTTTAAGGAAAAGCTGGTTTTACTCCAGCACATACGAAGAGTCACTAAAGATGGAAATATTTTTCCAAAGAAGGGGACGAAAAGTCATAAAAGCATTATGAATCTTCTTAGAATGCTTCATCCTATCACATTTCAAGTGCATGCCAAGAATAAGAAAGACGGACAGGGATTCACATTCCACGCTTTTGATATTATTAATGAGAGCACAACAAGAATTAATCCAATTTTTGAAGCGGTCTTTTTCTCACGGGTTAACCAAGTCAAAAAGTTACTGAATAAAAGATA
>JACNKV010000107.1 GCA_014381855.1 Fidelibacterota bacterium
GTATCATCCTCCCCGGGGTTGAAAATGCAGATCCCTCACGCTCCTGCGTCGGTTCAGGATGACAGAAAATAGTATGTGTAATTCCGAAATGAGGTGCGAATGAGGAATCTACTTAATTTTGTGTTGGGGGTTCAGTTTTATGCACTAGTGTCGTGTCAAGTGTGTAGTGTGTAAATATCACGTGTATTTTTTGTCAGTAACAAGGCAAATGTTTTATTCATAGCCAGAAGATATTCAACAAAGATAATGATAAAAATAACCAAACTTGGTTGCGTCAATACAGACATGACACGACACTACTCTGGACTAAATCTTAAATCTTTGATAACTTGGATTATTCGCCACAAAAGGCACCCGCCTGCCTACCGGCAAGACAGGCTAATCTTAATTCTATTATGGTCGCTTTACCTTTTTCAGATTAGCATATTTAACAATCAATTTCTTTTTTGTTCCGTCATTAAATACAACACCAACCCGTTGATTTTCCCCACTCCCGCTAATAGCCATTATCTTCCCAATCCCGAACATGGTATGCTCAACGAAATCACCGGTTTTAAAATCATCAAAACTCGTTATGCTCCGTCTAATTTTAATTTTTTTCCGTCCTGATCTACGCGTGACAATGCGACGGGTTAGTGCAGATTCAAACTTGACATGTTCCAGTTGGTCTACAGGAATTTCTCTCAGAAACCGTGACACCAACCCTACATTATAATCAATGCCCATTTTTCGACGCTGTGTTGCATACATCAGAAAGACTTTTTTCTTCGCGCGAGTTAACCCCACATAAAACAAACGTCGTTCTTCTTCCATTTTTTCAGGGTCATCAAACGCCATGTATAACGGAAACAAACCATCTTCTAAGCCGGTAATAAATACCACAGGAAATTCAAGCCCTTTCGCTGAATGCAGGGTCATAAGTGTGACGCGGTTCTCGTCATCATTCCACTGGTCAATATCGCTCAATAGTGTTACTTCTTCCATGAATTCACGTATGCCGTTATCCGGACTTCTGGTCATAAATACATCAATGCTGTTCAATAACTCAACTGTATTTTGATATCGATCCTGATCCTCAGGATTGTCAGATCCTTTATAATGTTTCAACAACTGTGTTTCTTCTGAGAGCGTTCGTACTAACTCTCCGGCACCGAGTGTTTCTAATAATCCATGATACTTTTTAATAATAGTATAAAAAGAAATAAGAGAATCCGCTTGCTTACCGCGTATGCCCATCTCTTCCGGTTTTTGCAATACATCTAATAATTCTGTCTTTGTTATTTCAGCTTGTTTAACACATTTTGTAACCGTTTTCTGCCCAATCCCTCTTGGCGGAAAATTGATAACACGCCGGAGTGATATTGTATCCTTGAGATTAATAATCAGTCGCAGATACGCCAGAATATCTTTGACTTCCTTACGTTCATAAAAACGGATACCCCCGACAATGTTGTATGGAATCCCTTGGCGACGGAAACTATCCTCAAGTGCTCTGGATTGTGCATTTGTCCGATATAACACGGCAAAATGATTAAACGTCCGTTTGTTCATTTTAATCTCTTTTTCCAAAGCAGATACAATGGCATCAGCTTCCTCCATCTCATCGACCGTTTCAAAAACTGCCAACTTTTCTCCGACCCCGTTCACGGCATTCAGCGTTTTTGGTTCACGATTGATGTTCCGCTCAACGACTGCGGTTGCAGCGCTTAATATCTGCTGTGTAGAACGATAATTATCCTCCAGTTTAAACATGGAACAATCTGTGAATGTTTTTTGAAAGTCCAAAATATTTTTCACATCTGCGCCCCGCCAGCCGTAAATAGATTGATCATCATCCCCTACCACACATATTTGCTTGTGTTTATCCGCTAACTGTGTCACCAATAAAAATTGAGGACGGTTTGTATCTTGATACTCATCAACAAGAATATATTTCCATGTTTCTTGATACCGTTTCAACACAGACGGATATCGACTAAATAATTCTAACGGTAAAAGGAGGAGATCGTCAAAATCTACGGCATTATTCTTTTTCAATTGTTTTTGATATGCGCTATATATTTCAGCAATTTTTCTTTCTTTAATCGTCCGACCCTTTTCGAATACATCGTCGGGAGTCAACATCATGCTTTTGTAATAACTAACTTGAGATCGGGCGGTTCTTGGGGTTATGTATCCCCTTTTTATATTCATATCCGAAATGACGATTTTCATCAGATCCAGTTGGTCTTTGGTGTCATAAATTGCAAAATCATTGGAATATCCCAGTTGATGAATCTCTTTTCGCAGCAAGCGGGCACAAATGGAATGGAAGGTACCAATATTTAGATTTAATCCGGGTTGGTTTAACAAAGATTCTACTCTGGTTTTCATTTCTCTTGCTGCTTTATTGGTAAAAGTCACAGCAAGGATTTCTTCCGGTTTATATAACTTCTCTTGTATCAAATAGTGAATTTTATGCGTAAGTACGCGGGTCTTACCACTTCCGGCACCTGCAAAAATAAGAACGGGTCCCTTGACGGCTTTTACTGAAGCTTTTTGAATTTGATTTAGTTTTTTCAGAGTCACGATCCTGTCTTTGGTTTTTGTGTACGTCGTGCTTGTCGTCTCACATGTTGAAATTGATATTTAGCTTGATTGTGCTCTTTTCGGGTTCGGCTAAAGTTATGATAGCCATCTCCGCGAGCCACAAAATAAAGATAATCATTATCGGCAGGATACATCGCTGCAATTATTGATGACTCTCCCGGATTATTAATCGGACCCGGAGGAAGCCCATAGTGTAAATAAGTATTATACACTGATTCGATTTTTAGATCTCTGTTCAATAACCGTCGGGGACTATCGTCAATAATATACTGTATAGTAGGATCTGCCTGAAGTTTCATCCCGCGTTTCAATCGATTATGATACACAGCCGAAATAATAGGACGTTCGCTATCATATAATGCCTCTCCTTCTATGATGGAGGCTAATGTAATAATCTCCAGTTCTGACATAGACAATTCACGCATATGCCGACGAACTGTATCACGGATAGTTTTTTCATATTCTCCCACGATTTTAGATAAAATATTTTCTGGTGATTCTCCCTCAAAGAAATAATAGGTTTCGGGGAAAAGGAAACCCTCAAGTGTCTCCGCCTGGATCCCAAGTTTCCTGGCATAATATCCGTCATTACTAAGTGTTAATAATCGGGATTTGCTCACCTGCAATTCATCCGCCAGTTTGGAAACACTTTTTTCAACTGTCCATCCCTCTAAAAGTGTGACCTTTATTAGTTGCGGGGATCCAAACTTTAATTGTTGTATGATGTCATAATTTGATTTCGCTCTGTCCAGCGTGAATCTTCCGGCTGGAATACCGGTTTCATATCCCAGTAATTTGACAGCCAATACGAAAACCGTTTCATTAGAAATAATATTCATAGAAGCAAGCTCGACACTAATATCTGCCAAGGACGCCCCATTAGTAATATTTACCTTTATGGGCTGAGGGTTCTCATTTTGCGGCCAATTAAGAATAACACCATAAAAGGCAATGATGATTGCAAATATGATGCTCGAAACAAACGCGGTAAACGGCTGAAAAATAGGTCGAAATAGTCGTAAAATACTCATTTGGGGGTGCGGAAGTTACACTAGACATTAAAGCCAAGTCAACATTCCGACATGAATATCTTAAAATATTGGGTTCATCGAAATAAGTTGAAAGTTGAAGCGAAGCTGAAACCCCGCATTTTTTTGCGGGGTAGAAAGTTGGAGTAAGGTGGTAAAATAAAGGCAATGAAACAACCTTAATACTCTAACCCGCCAAAGGCTTGTGCGCCTAGGCGTGCGGGCAAGCACCTTAACACTTTAATACTATAAGAAGGCTTTGCAAAAGCCTGTGCGTAAAGAAAAAAGAGTTAAAATTTGTCTGATTAAGGCGGGAAATGCAGTCAATAATGGTATTATTGACAAATTTTCCAACGAAAAGTTGGAACATAGTGGAAATCCCGCACTTGTTTCGGGGCAGGCAAATTTTAAACTTTTTAATTTGTGTATCGGGTTTTGCAAAGCCTTCTATAACACATGCAAATAATTTGTAAATTTTACAAAGCAATACAGGTGAAAAATATGAAGATTGGAATGATACAATTTTCTCCGATATTCGGTGAACCGACAACAAACCTTGCACACATAATTTCGCAAATTGACGCACTGGATGCTGATCTAATCGTATTACCAGAATTACCGTTTACCGGGTATATGTTCCGCGATCGCGAAGAACTGATATCTCTTTCTGAAGAACCTCAAACATCCATTATCGTCCGAACACTCACCGGGGTTTGCCGGGAAAAACATGTGTTCATTGTCACGGGGTTTGCGGAAAAAAGCGGAAATAAATACTACAATAGTTCTTTACTTATCGGACCGAACGGACTGATATCTGTTTACAGAAAACTGCACTTATTTATGAACGAAAAATCCATCTTCGATCCCGGGAACCTCCCTTTGAGTGTACATCAAGTAAAAGATGCCTATGTCGGGATGATGATTTGTTTTGACTGGATATTTCCTGAAGTCAGTCGTTCTTTATCTCTGCTGGGAGCTGACATCCTTTGCCATCCCTCCAACCTAGTGTTAAATTATTGTCAAAATGCAATGGTGACCCGCAGTATAGAAAATCAAGTGTACGCGGTTACCGTCAATCGCTATGGACAAGAATGTCGTCCTCACGGTGATGTATTATTCACCGGGCAGAGCCAAATGACAGATCCAAAAGGAAACATCCTCCATCAATGTGCTGCACAGAAAGATGAAAACATTGTTGTAGATATTGATATTTCGGTTGCCCGGGATAAACACATTACTGAATGGAATCATGTTATCACCGATCGCAGACCTCAATACTATCAAGAGATAATTGGAGAAGACCATGACCGTTAAGGAACTCGTACAAAAGACCAGAAGTTATCGTCGGTTTTATGAGGATGTCCTCATCGAACGTTTTACTCTTGAAGAACTTACAAATTTCGCTCGGTTGTCCGCTTCTGCGAAAAATCTTCAACCAATTCGATATTGGCTCTCATATACCCCGCATGAAAACGAAAAAATCTTTCCATGCCTTGGATGGGCTGGGTTTCTCAAAGACTGGGTACATCCTCAAAAAGGTGAACGCCCTTCGGGGTATATTATTTTGCTGGAAGATACATCCGTAAACAGTCGATGGATTTCACACGATCTTGGAATTGCGGCACAAAATATTTTATTAGGAGCAACAGAAAAAGAGCTTGGCGGATGTATTATCGCCGCAATAAATAAACACCAGATGCGAACAGAATTAAACATACCGGAACGATATGAAATTCACCTTGTGCTTGCCCTGGGGAAACCGAAAGAGACCGTGGTCATAGATACTGTAAAACTCGATGGCGACACCAAATACTGGCGAGATGACAATGACATTCACCACGTCCCAAAGCGGCGTTTGGAGGATATTATCTTGAACTGATAACTAATAATCGGGCGTCTACCACGTTTTCACCGGTAGATTTGATATTTCAATAAATTTGATGTATGTTCTATAAAGCATGGAGGTTTTTTATGAATAAAATCGTCACTCTGAGAGATAGCACAACCGTACACATACGCCCACTTTCAAATAAAGACATTGAAAGATCAACTACTTTCTTCAATCGGCTCCCGGCTGAAGATCGTCAATACTTTCGTATGGATGTTACCAAGCCGGGGTTTGCAAAAAGACGTATTGAGAACATGGCAACTCTGCCCATACATCGACTCATTGCCGTCCTCGATAAAGAGATCATTGCGGAAGGCGCACTGGAAAGGGAAGAAAGAGATTGGAAATCTCACGTTGGAGAAATTCGGCTTATTGTTTCAAATCCCTTCAAAAGAAAAGGACTGGGGATGCTGATGGCACGTGAATTGTATTTTCTTGCAGTCAGCTTAAAATTAGACGAAATAATTGTAAAAATAATGAGACCACAATCTTCAGCCATCAGTATTTTCAAGCAATTAGGATTCCGCACACAAACAACTATTCCGGATTATGTGACTGACGCTACCGGTAAACGACAGGATCTAATTATCATGCGATGTCCGCTAAACGATTTCTTTAAAGAATTGGAAGAGCACTTGAAAGATTCTGACTGGCAACGGTTTAGGTGAACACATAATAGGCTTATCACATTAAAGTGTACCTAAGAAGGCTTTGCAAAACCCTGTGCGTAAAGAAAAAAGGGCTAACGAACGTCGGTTTCAGAGGGGACTCAAAAGGATAGATTTGAGATAGAGATAGAAATAGACTTAGTGTCATGTCAACCATGAAATTTGTGCAACGCTGTTAATCTCTATAAATCAAATCCACCAAATTGTTCCAATCTTCCGGCTGGTTTTTATTAACCATATTAGGGATAAAATCAAGCTAAGAAACACACTCATCCCCGATCCTGTTTTTAGCATGGATAATGTAAACGCCCAAATATCGAAATGATTCCCCCACCAGTTTCCAACATATCCAAAAAAGAATATCATAACCCAAATGAGTGTTAATGTCCACGTAATTAGGCGGTCAGAGTTTATGTCCTTTCTCCACATCCGGCAGTATGGACAGCGGAGGGCATCCTCCGGGATTGCTTTTGAGCACCAGTTACACATCTTACTCAAAGTTGAGTTATCCCCCACGGTTACTTAAATTTCCTCCACTAACTTTTTAATATCATCGATGGATTCTATTGTTTCTTTCGCTAAATCTTCAAGGTGAATTGTCTTAAAAATGGAAGAAATCTGTATGTGTTGCACGTAATCTTGAAGCGTCAACGGTACATGCAGTGTTTTAAGAATCAGGACATCAAACGGATAATCGATATCCGTCGATCGTAGATCTTGTAACCGCGCGTGATGCTCAATAAATGTTTTCCGACGTGCTTCAATATCCTTAAGAAGCAAGCGTTCGCGAAACTCCCATGGAGCCGTAATATCTGCTGCGGTCTGGAATACTGCGTTCCCTTTCTGTAAATGTTCCAAAAAGATTTTTCCATACGTGCCGTGTCCTAATTCATGAAAGAGAAAATCATGGATGGATTTTTTCATCTCATCCAAATAATGCTTCCACATCGTAAAGTGTGAGCGAAAAAGAAAATATCCAAACGACGTTCGAAATGAATTTTTTGCATTGAAAAAGGATTTTACTTCGTACGACATTTTTTTCAATTTATGGACAACCTCTTGTGGAAAAAGAGGAATAGTAACCGGGTCAAGGGGTTTATCTTCTTTGAGAAAGTCCATCGGAATGCCCAAATCTGCTAAATTCAACGTGTATTGACGTTCTAGTCCTTGGATATTCAATTGGATAAATGCACCTAAATCACTCATCTTAATTAGGTTGTGCAGGGCTTTGTCAAATTCCGGAAGGGTGGTTATCGAAGGAGCTGAAGGTTCTTTCGATAACTCCGGATATAGGGACAATTGTCTGGGGTCGAGTTGTTCTTTCATAGCCACCTCCGTCAGAGTTTACGACGGATTTCAGATAAAATAGAACCTATTTTTAAAGATTTTTTTTGGATATATCTTAGAGCAGAGAGCCCCGTAAGAAACGTGAGGGTTTTACCAATATCTAAACTTTGCGGAAGCTCTTGTTTTTCCAAATATACAATGTTTAGAAATCTTAATTATTCAATTTTAAATCTAAAAAAATACTCAATCATTCCATTGCATTCGTTTCATTCATTTTGGTAATTTTCATGTCAATAATAAACCCATAGGCAACCAAATGGACTCAAACCCACAGCTTACACTTTTTTACAGACTAATAGATATCGCGCAAACATAGCGACTTTTCTTTTTGCATCTTCTAAATATTTCATAAGGTTCTACCATGTCAAAACAAACACATCTAACAAAAGAACTTGACCATGCTGTAATTCGTTTTGCCGGAGATTCCGGTGATGGGATGCAGCTTACAGGCGGACGTTTTTCGGAAACGACTGCCATTATCGGCAACGACTTAAGTACGCTTCCGGATTACCCCGCAGAAATTCGTGCTCCGGCAGGGACACTAGCCGGTGTCAGTGCTTTTCAGCTTCATTTTGGCTCCGTGGATATCCACACTCCCGGCGATCGCCCGGATGTCCTTGTTGCAATGAACCCGGCAGCCTTGAAAGTTCATATCAAGGATCTGGCTCCCGGCGGAATCATTATCATCAATAAAAATGCCTTTACAGAAAAATATCTGAAATTAGCCGGATATGAATCCAACCCGCTGGAGGATGATTCCTTAATCGGTAATTATACGGTTTACCCGGTGGAAATGAGCAAACTGGTAAAAAATGCATGTGAGTCGCTGGATGTTCCTAAAAAAACAGTGGAACGAACAAAAAATTTGATGGCGCTTGGAATCCTTTTCTGGATGTTTAACCGCCCTACAGAACCCACAATCCGGTGGCTTAAAGAAAAATTCGCCAAACAACCAACAATAATTGAAGCCAACATCCGCGCGTTGAATGCCGGTTACAATTATGGGTCTACGACGAGAATTCTTACAACACGGTACATCGTCGGAAAAGCGAAACTTCCATCGGGAACATACCGAAATATCCACGGAAATTACGCAACGGCATTGGGATTTGTGGCAGCAGCCGAGCGATCCGGAATGTCCTTGTTCTACGGAGGATATCCAATCACACCTGCCAGTGAAATATTACATACGCTTTCTGCATGGAAACAGTTTGGTGTTAAGACATTTCAAGCAGAGGATGAGATTGCGGGAATCGCTTCCACCATTGGAGCTGCCTACGCCGGGAGCTTAGCTGTTTCTGCTACCTCAGGACCCGGGCTTGCACTAAAAGCCGAAGCATTGGGTCTTGCGGTTATGGCAGAAATTCCGCTGGTGATTGTTAACGTGATGCGCGGCGGTCCCAGCACAGGACTTCCTACAAAAATGGAACAAACGGATTTACTGCAAGCCTTATTTGGTCGCAACGGTGAAGCGCCAATTCCTGTTATCGCAGCGGCAACTCCCGGAGATTGTTTTTACGCCTCCTACGAAGCCTGTCGAATCGCGGTAAAATATATGACTCCTGTTCTTGTCTTAACAGACGGATACCTTGCCAATGGTTCGGAACCCTGGCGGATTCCTGCTGCAGAAGATCTCCCTGAATTTTTCCCAAACTTTTCACCACCTGATACCGGTAACGGCAAGTTTAATCCGGTGAAAAGAGATAAAAAAACACAGGCACGGCCCTGGGCAATTCCCGGGACTGCCGGGCTGGAACATCGCATCGGCGGATTGGAAAAAAATTATGATACCGGAGAGGTCTGCTACGACCCGGACAATCACATGAAAATGGTCACAGCTCGTGCAGATAGAGTGAAAGGGATCACACAAGATATTGATCCGCTTCATGTTTACGGCGTTGAAGAAGGGGACTTACTCGTTCTGAGTTGGGGCAGTACATTTGGTGCATCCCGGTCTGCCGTTTCTCACCTCATTAAAGAAGAAAAGTCTGTCGCACACGCCCACCTCCGTTGGATACACCCGCTTCCAAAGGATCTTGGAGACATACTCTCCCGCTACAAAACCATCCTGATTCCTGAAGTAAATACCGGTCAATTATCACTGCTCATCCGGGCAACGTATCCGGTGAATGTAAAAGGGTATAATCAAGTCCGCGCAAGACCGTTTAAATCGCAGGACATCATAGACACAATTAATAGACAACTGGACTAATCAAATGGGCGACAAATCAATGGTAAATGTTAAAAAATTAACCCGCAAGGACTTTTCCTCCGATCAAATGGTGCGGTGGTGTCCGGGGTGCGGAGATTACTCCATCTTGGCACAAGTCCAAAAAACCCTTCCGGACATTGGTGTCGAAAAAGAGAATATCGTCTTTGTTTCAGGGATAGGATGCTCCAGCCGATTTCCGTACTACATGAACACGTACGGATTTCACACGATTCACGGACGGGCACCGGCAATTGCTTCAGGCGTCAAAATCGCGAACCCGGACTTATCCGTTTGGATAGTCACCGGAGATGGGGACGGGTTGTCCATCGGCGGAAATCATACGATTCACATTTTGAGACGAAATATCGATGTGAATATTCTCTTGTTTAACAACAGAATCTATGGCTTGACAAAGGGGCAATATTCTCCGACCTCTGAATTGGGTAAGGTGTCAAAATCCACACCGATGGGGTCGCTCGATCGTCCGTTTAATCCACCCGCTCTTGCACTTGGGTCCCAAGCAACATTCGTTGCTCGCGCTATCGACGTGGATGGGAAGCCTCTCCAAAGTATGATTCGCCGCGCGCAGGAACATCGCGGAACATCCTTCTTGGAAATTTACCAAAACTGTCTGATCTTTAATGACGGAGCATACAGCCATCTTACTGATAAGAAAACAAAAGAGGACACAGTTCTTCATCTGGAGCACGGGAAGCCCATGTTGTTTGGCAAAGACAAAAAGAAAGGTGTTTTCCTCTCGAAAAACACACCAAAAGTTGTTGAAATCGGAGAACAATGGAGTGAAAGTGATATATTAGTCCACAATGAGAAAGACTGGATTATTGCTTCGATTCTTAGTCATTTCACATATCGGGAAGATTTACCAACTCCGGTAGGTGTATTGTACGCTGTGGACGAACCGGTCTATGAAGATATGATGGTTGACCAAATTTCCCATGCTGTCTCACAAAATCAAAAAGCGGATTTGAACTCTCTACTTGGAAGCGGAGATACCTGGACGGTTGAATAAGGGAATAGATTTAAGACTTGTCCGTCCTATGGCGGATTGAAGAGTTAAGATTGAGAAGTTTAGAAAAAGTAAGGTAAACAAAGAAAGAGGGATTCTATGAGTTTTCAATTAGACACTAATCGGCTTAGGGATGCAGTTGTTGAGCTGATTCGCATGGCATCGACACAATTACCTGAAGATGTCATCCAAGCCATGGCTACCGGCCGTGATAGAGAAGACGAAGGCAGTCCGGCAAAATCTGTCCTCAACTTTATGCTTAGAAATGCAGAAGAAGCAAAGAAAAACAGCACGCCTATTTGTCAAGATACCGGAACAAATATCCACTATATTACCATTCCGGTTGGCGTCTCTATGCGCGCCGTACAGCAAACCATCATCGAGGCGACCCGGATTGCGACAGAAAAAGCATATTTACGACCGAATGCAGTGGATTCTGTCACAGGAAAAAATACGGGGGATAATACTGGAGAGATGGCACCTTATTTCCACTTTGAAGAATGGGATGAACCTGCGATTAAAATCCAACTGGCATTGAAAGGCGGCGGAAGTGAAAATGTCTCAGCCCAATATAAACTCCCCGATAATCGACTGAATGCCGGCCGGAATTTAGAAGGAGTATATAAATGTATCATCGATACCGTCAACAGTGCGCAGGGACTTGGATGCGCCCCCGGTGTAATCGGAATTGGGATTGGCGGGGACAGAGCCTCCGGGATGCTGATTGCAAAAAAACAATTGTTCAGATTGATGACTGATACGAATTCCGATGAAAAATTGGCAGAACTCGAAACTCGCTTATATGATGACCTCAATACACTGGGCATCGGACCGATGGGCTTTGGAGGCAAAACAACCGTCCTTGGAGTAAAAGTCGGGGCGGCTCATCGTTTGCCGGCTTCATTCTTTGTCTCAATCGCCTATATGTGCTGGGCAGATCGCCGACACACTATGACGTTCACCGAAACGGAGGTCACCTATGATTAATCTACAGCTACCCGTCACCGAAGACCAAATTCGCACATTGAAAATTGGAGATGAAGTCTCTTTGACCGGCACAATAGTTACAGGCAGAGATGCCGCACACGTTTGGATGATCGACGAAAAACCCGACGAAGTTCGAGATTTGCTGACCGGCACCGTGATTTACCATTGCGGACCCGTCGTATCAAAAAAAGACGGTGAGTGGATATTTGTCGCAGCTGGTCCAACTACCTCCATCCGCGAAGAGCCTTACCAGGGCGATGTGATGAAAGAATATGGACTTCGTGCCGTCATGGGAAAAGGCGGGATGGGCGAAAAAACATTGGCGGCGTTAAAAGAGCATGGCGGTGTGTACCTTCATGCCGTCGGCGGAGCAGCCACGATTCAGGCACAATCGGTGAAAAAAGTCCTCGATGTCATTAAACTTGAAGAATTTGGAGTCCCCGAAGCAATGTGGGTCATTGAAGTGGAAGATTTCCGCGCAGTGGTTACCATGGATTCACACGGAAATTCCATCCACAAGACAATAAAAGAAAAATCTACGCAAATCGCCGAAAAGCTGATACATTCTTGAGTTTGATGAGTAATCTCATTCGTTGATTTTACTTCAATGACTTCGATGTAATCCAAATTTTTTTTCGGGACTATGGAACTGTTGCAAAATAACAGCTCCTATCTTGTGAGATCCCACCCAAAAACAAAATCGTTTTTTGGAACCTCCTTGGTGGTTTTTCCGTAGAACCTCTGTAATTTTCACCATGTATAATCTGCAAAAAACAAACCGGACAAAGATTTTCTTTCGTTCATTATGGATCACCCTTGCAGTAGGGTTTGCCCTCCTTGTGTATCTAATTATCTTAGCTCAAGACCTTCCCTCCCTTGAGCAGCTAGAAAATTATGACCCGGACCTCGTTTCACGTATTTATTCCAGTGACGGTGAAATATTACATGAATTATTTCTGCAAAAACGTGTTTTTGTTGAATTAGACAGCATCCCCCCGCACATGAAACAGGCTGTCATCGCGTCTGAAGACCGCCGATTTTATGATCATTGGGGATTGTCTCTGCGGAGCGTCGCACGAGCAATTGTCGTAAACGTCCTCTCTCTGAGCTACCGACAGGGATTCAGTACTCTCACTCAGCAGTTGGCCCGGAATCTTTATAAGTCTATCGGATTTGAAGACAGTATCACGCGGAAAATCAAAGAAGTCATTACGGCAATCCAAATCGAGCGGACGTACACCAAAGATGAAATACTGGAAATGTACGTGAACACGGTTCATTTTGGACATGGTACTTACGGAGTTCAGGCTGCTTCAAAACGATTTTTCGGCAAAGATATCAGTAAAATTACTTACGACGAAGCTGCTCTCCTCGTTGGTGTTTTGCCTTCTCCAGCGCACTATTCTCCAATACGCCATCAAGATAAAGCCATCACAAGACGTAATGTGGTTTTGAGATTAATGCGTGATCAAAATTTTATTACTCAAAATCAATATACTGAATTTCGGAGTAAAAACCTGGATAGTGTCCTCGGGGAACCAGTGTCCGGGAAAGCACCATATTTCACCGAATATATACGTAGATTTCTTGAGATAGAAGACGAAACTCTCGATGTAAATATTTATCGGGATGGATTGAAGATTTACACGACACTGAATTCTAAACTGCAAGATATCGCTGAAGAAATGGTAATGCGATCCATCGAAAAAAACCAGAGCGTGTTTAATCAGCGTGTTTTCAATGATGAAGAAGAATTCTCCAGACTTGGTTACCTGGGCATGTATCCCGAAGATACCGTAAAACTGATGATGGAAGGAAAGCTCCCCCTATATAAAGATCTCCGGAAGCAACTCCTGGTGCAAACCGCTTTTGTCGCGATTGACCCCTCAACGGGGCAGATTCTTGCAATGGTCGGCGGGCGACCGGATTATCACGATCAATATAACCGAGCGACCCAAGCTGCACGACAGCCCGGCTCTGTATTCAAACCCTTTGTGTACACAACGGCGATTGATAATGGATATCCGGTGACAAAGCAGCTGTTAAATCAACCTGTCGTCCTAAATGTTCAAAACTCCACGGGAGAGTGGGTAAAATGGATGCCCAGAAATTATGATGAAAGCACAGGAGGTTTGACAACACTTAGAGAAGGACTTCGACGATCTTTGAACTTGATTTCCGTTCGCATCATTCAAGAAATGGTCCCGGCAATCGAAGTGAAAAAGACCGCGCAACGGATGGGTATTTCAACAGATATCCGTGCGGTTGATGCTATTGCTCTCGGAACATCTGAAGTATATCCCCTTGAAATTGCCGCTGCTTATGCAACCTTTGCCAACGAAGGTGTCTATTCACGTCCTTACGGAGTAACGCGGATTGAAGATCGCTATGGGAACACTCTCCGTGAATATTATCCCGATCAGGAAGAAGTTTTGAGTAAGGAAACTGCGTATCTTATGACGAACTTGATGCAGACAGTTCTGGATCGAGGAACCGGAGGAAGTGCTCGGTGGAAATACCATTTTTATCATCCTGCGGCCGGGAAAACCGGTACAACCCAGGGATTTAGTGATGCGTGGTTTGTCGGTTTCTCACCCTATTTCGCTGCGGGGACGTGGTTTGGCATCGATGATTATTCCATCAGTTTGGGGAAAGGTCAATCCGGGAATGTTGCAGCGTTACCCACTTGGGCACGATTCATGCGGGAAGCACATAAAAATATGAATTACTCCAAAAAAGATTTTACAGTCCCGGATGGAATAATCACTACGAAAATCTGCTCCGTTTCAAAAAAGATATCGACCTCTGCCTGCCCGGTAGAAACTGAAATATTTATCGCCGGAACAGAACCAACTCAGGTCTGTCTGATACATTAACGTTAGCAGACTGGTGAGTGGTGATTGGTAGAGTCGTTCATACCGCTTCGCTCCGTTATCAGTCAGCATGTACCTTCAACTCATTCTCTCGTTAATTTGTTACACCTAAATTGAGCAATTCTCATAAAATAATAGATAAAAATAATCTTCCGAAGGTTTGGATTTTAATTTACAGTATTGTATCTAATATTTCCTGAGCTTCACGACGAACGA